>JAIOTL010000288.1 GCA_021106775.1 Planctomycetota bacterium
ATACGATAGATCTCATCGGTGAGATTGGCGGAACTGCGGAGGTGGAAGAGGCGGTCTGGATTAAGGAGAATATGCCTAATAAACCTGTCGCAGCGTTTATCGCTGGTATGACGGCACCAAAAGGCTAGCGCATGGGTCATGCAGGCGCGATAATTTCAGGTGGAAAAGGCACGGCAAGCGAGAAAATTGCAACCCTACGCGAAAATGGCATCGCCGTCGCCCAATCACCCGCCGACATCGCCACCACCCTCGCCCAAACATTAACCAAATAAAACTTGATTCAATTTATCATAACAAAAGTTGATTCCATTTGAGATTCTGCACCCATTTTTATATAATATACTTTATATATAACACTTGAGTATCGAGTAATGAAAAAGAAGCAAACCAATCAATTAGAAAATACTCTACTCGACCTCGAAATATACGAACTCAAGCAACTGTCAAGTCTTAAACAAATTAAGGAAGTAAATATGAACAACATTGCAGATAAGAATGAAGTAAAAAACTACTATCCAAATGAAACTTTCGAAATTTTACATACTGATTATGAAGGATATCAAGTGATTCTTCATAAAGAAACTAATGAAAAGGGAATTGAAACAGGAGAAAAAAAAGTAACTTATACAAGATACCCGAAAGAAAAAGTAACATATAGATACTTAGAGCAAGACGAAATAGCAAGACATATCAGAACAGGACAAGAATTTGAAAAGTCATATATATCTAGTGTATCTATTGAAACGTTTAAATCAGAGAGAGATCAACTTCAATTCAATATTAAAAAAAACAGAAAGATATTAGAACACGAAAATGATAACAAAAACAAAGCTCCTCATTCTTTTCTGAAATCTGTTATCAAGAATTATGAAAAGGATCTGGACGATAATATGAAAAAAGAATCAAAAAGAATACTTGATAAAGATTTAATATTCAAAGGTTGTATTATCGGAAATTTTAATCTTAGTAGATCCAAAATAAAAGGAATATGTTTTGAGAATGATTCATATATTATTCCTGAAGATATTGTTGAGAGTCATGATAAGAAACCAACAAGAATATTACATTTTCCAGAAATTTATAATCATGTTTTCACCGAATTTTTCTTGTCTCACACAATAATTGATGGTGATTTAGAATTAAAGGATGGTTTATTCAACTGTGATGTCTCTATGTATTATTCAAAACCAATGGAATCTCATAAAAACAATCATAATAGAACACAAGTTAACGGTAGTGTTTCGTTTGAAAATTGTGAAATATACGGTTGTATAAAACTTGACAATTTAATAATTAAAGAGAATTTCAATTTTAATGAAGTTAATTTTATAGGTTCTGCTTACTTTAACAATATTAGAGTTTTTGGTGATACAAATATGCAATATTCTGTTCTCTTAGAATTGCAAATGGATTCGTCAAAATTTAATGGAATTTGCAATCTTAAAAATACTGCAATTTATATTTTATATCTTGGGAATAGTACGTTTAGAGAAAGTTTACTGATTTCTGCACATTCGAAACTAGAAAACATTCTTAAAAAGTATAAGACCTTTACTAAAAATATATTGTTAAAACAACTATATTCAAAGCGGGACAAAAGTGTTTGGGAAAAAAATGAAAAAACAATCGAAAATTTTGAAAATAATTTAAGGAGTATTCACTCTGTAGATTTGAGTGGAGTATCAGTTCTTGGTGATTTTGATTGCGAGTCGGATTTACTAATTAATAAAAGAAATCCAGTTCTAATGCAACATAGACAAGCTATTGGTATAGAACCACTTTATATTCTGAACGAGGATGATAAGGAATTAAAAAAATATAAGCTCAGAAAGTTACAACAATCAAAAAAACAATATGCATGGGTCGAAGTGCAGTATAGAAGAAATGGCGATTATATTAGTCAGGATGCAGCACATCTACTCTCGTCTGAATGTGATAGATTAGCAACTAAGGTATTTAAAAAGAGAAATGTGATACCATTGATAACAGCAATTGGATTATACTTATTTACTTTGCTTAGCTCATACAATGTGATTAATTGTTTCAATTTTGTAAAAGAGATGTTCTTTCCAATTTTGTTATCCATATTCTTTATGTTCTGCTGGTCGTTTCCAAAATTTAAGAAATTCACAATTAATAAACTTGTCCTTGGTTATGGTGTCAATCCATGGAATATAATAATAACAGTTGTTTTAGTTTTGTTAATATCTGGCGGTTTGTTTACTTTCGCTTCTTATAATGGAAATTTTCCAAATACATCAATTCCTTTTGGTGAACAAAACCATATTCAGACTGGGTTGTATTTTAGTGTGATTACGTTTGCGACTGTTGGATTTGGGGATGTGAGTGCGACTGGTTGGGCTGCGGGTTTGGCGATGGTTGAAGGTTTGCTGGGGGTGATACTTAACGCAGCATTAATCGTCGTTCTGTTCCGCAAACTCGTAAGATAACGAAAAGTGAATAAATTTGAACTTGGGGATGGTAGAATTGGTAAGATGGATAAAATTATTTGTGTAAAAAATAATGTTTCTGTCATTCCCAGCCCTGTCCTCAGCTTGACTGGGGATTGATTGGGAATCCAGCTAGTGCAATGTATCACAACGATACTGGATTCCCGTTTTCACGGGAATGACAAAGCAATGAAAATATTTATCTTTAGATTTTTGGTGATGTGATGTCCAAGAAGCCGATACGTGTCGATGATTTCAGGTTGAAATTGCCCAGAGATGGTGCAATGCACCTCGATGCGTGGATTTACGCAAGCGAAAAGCTCAAACTCGAGTCGAAAGCGATTGAGCAGCTCAGAAACGGCGCGTCAATGCCCGGAGTCCGCGGAACGTTCGGAATGCCCGACATTCACGTGGGTTACGGCGTGCCGATTGGAAGCGTTGTCGGGTTGGACGGGAATATCTGCCCCGCAGCGGTCGGGTACGATATAAACTGTGGACTGCGTCTGCTGAAAACTACATTAAACGCCAGCGAAATCGACGCCGGCAAACTCGCAGACTCCATCGCCAGAGACCTGCCGCTTGGTGAAGGCAAAAAGAACCTAACATTTAGCGATGCTGATTTTACGAAAGTTTTGCAATTAGGTGTACCAGCATTACTCGACAAACCTGGTGCATTGCACACTCACCGCGCATTTAAAGGTTTTCGCACAGAAGATATTGAGCGAGATATTGAGCATATCGAAAATAACGGTTCTATGGATGGAAAAGTAGAAACCGTGAGTCAACATGCGTTCGGGCGCGGGAAAAACCAGCTTGGGACGTTAGGCGGAGGCAATCATTTCGTCGAATTGCAGGTTGTTGAGCGGATTTTAGATAATTCGACTGCACAGCGTTTCGGGCTTTTCAAAGGTCAGTTTGTCGTCATGATTCATACGGGTTCGCGCGGTTTCGGGCATCAGGTTTGCGATGAATATCTGAGGGCGGCGAAAAAGCTGACGGGTGATAAGGTCGTTGACCAACACCTGGCGTATTTGCCGG
Source organism: Planctomycetota bacterium (assembly GCA_021106775.1). The sequence goes on from JAIOTL010000288.1 coordinate 3,489, forward strand.
TTGCAGGTGAGCAGGGGCAGAATTATATCGGTGCGATGCACGCTGCTGCGAATTTTACGTTCACAAATCGAGAAATTATATCGCTAATTGTACGGTCGAATCTTCGATATTATTATCCAGAGTTAGAAATAGATTTGCTTTATGACGTAACGCACAACATGGCTAAGCTTGAGAAGCATGGCGGCGAGGAAATCTGGGTGCATCGCAAGGGTACGACGCGGGCGTTTACCAAGGAGCGGATGCAGGGGACGGCGTTTGCGGATGTCGGGCAACCTGTGCTGATTCCCGGTAGCATGGGCACTGGCTCGTATGTTTTACTCGGCGTTTTGGGCAACGAGAAAACGTTTGCAAGTGTGAATCATGGCGCAGGGCGTGTGATGTCGCGGACTGCTGCTGCGGGAAAATATCGCAAGA
>JAIOTL010000279.1 GCA_021106775.1 Planctomycetota bacterium
ACCACCTGCTTCAAGCGAGTAATATTGAACCTGCACAATGTCCATAAGATTGAATTGCTCGTTTAGACCGCGGATAAGCAGGCTTCCGAGAAATGCTACGAAAGAAATCAATAAACTCAGAAACGAAGGCAAAATCTTGCTGAAGCCGATAGAATAAGTGTAAATCCCAAGAGATATGATGATTTCAACAAGAAACCAGAGAGGCAGAAGTCGGATAATGTCGAAATATCGCAATTTCTCAATGTCAAAGCTGCGTCCGATAATAATTGAAAATATCACAACAACCAGGATACCGATAAATATTCGCTGAGAAAAAAGCATGCGAGCGATAACTCCCATGTTTGTAAACTTCTGAATGCTTGCGACAATCCCCCGCATACCAACAAAAAGCATTAAAAACACTGCAAATTCAAGGTAAACCGGGATTAGCTCGTACCAGTATGCAGCCTTTTCGTATGACATTATCAGGAATCCGAGTTCTATATCATTGAGCAGACTGATAAGTTGAATCGCAATCATCACAATTGATGCCCACCCAAGCATTGTCCAAATGCTTAAGGTTTTTTTATCGAGCCATTTTGTTTTAAGCGACCGGCTAAGCAGAAAAACACCTGTTAAACTAGCTATTGCGATAAACCTGCACAAAACATAATACATTTGCATATTCTGTCCGAAAATTGCCGGCGCGAATTGCAGGAGTATCGGAATCCCTAGCGACAGGCTGAGCATCACATAACTGATGATCTTAAGCGACTGAAAATGAAGGAATTTGTAGATTGTCTTAATGAGTTTTTCGACGATTTCGAAAATTCCGTAAATCAGACTGAGAATTATCGGAATTAATATCACCATCGACATAAGTATGTACAAACTCAGAGCAATAAGACCGCTGCTAAGAATATCATTGAAAATTGGTATGATTTTCTTCTGAACCACACGCACCGAAATCGCTATGAACAAAATTGTCCAGATTAATCCAAGTGCGCCATAAACCGCATAAATAATCTCCTGACGAGTAAATCTACGAGTTGTAAAGAGTTTTGCCCAGAATTTGTCAAAGAAAAACTCATTGCTGCGCTCGATTAGTCGCTTGGTTTTCAGAAGCTCGGATAAAATGTAATATCCATCGTATCGAATCAGCGGATGCAACTTGATAATTGCGGTAATAAATCCAAGCACCCCGAATTTATAGATAATATCGCTGAAAACCGAGTCATACGGAAAAATATTCAACGACAGAATGCCAAATGCCACAGAACTGATGAGAATGTTGCTCAGCGGACCTAAGCCAGCAAAAATAAGTCTGCGTTTCTTGCTCTCAAGTGCCAGATAACTCGAATTCACATAAAGATAAGGTACGCCGAACCTGAAAAACACACCCGCATCAGGAATTTTATGTCCGAGTTTTTTCAAATATATTGCCTGAGTTATCTGATGAAACATCACAAGCAGGATTTTGATGAGAAGATATACGACCAGCCCGATTGTGAAATCTCCGCCAACTCGCAATAAATCATATTTCTGTGCGCCGACCTCAAGCAACCAGGTACCAAGTCCGTAGCCGACTAATCCAATCGCAATGAGGAAAAAGAACGAATTAAACAGCAAACCGAATCCGATTTTATTCAGAAAACCTGCAAAAGCGTTAAAATGTTTAATCCCGTAGTGCCGGCGCATATAGTTGCGAATCGTGAAAATTTTACCCTTGAGTTCTTTCCGTTCAAGCTTGCTTTTTAGGTTCTCGTAGAGATTGCTGCTAATGTGATCTAGATAACCTAGTTCGTCCATTCTTTTAACAAGGTTCTGAATTTTCTCGGATGCCAATGAACCGTTTGTCTCGAAGTAAAACAAGAAAAGCTGCTCGATTGTATTGCATCCGTTAAACCTGCGCACAATCTCGAATAAATCCAGAGAAACTTCGAAAAACTCGTTTGTTTTTGGGTGTTTCAGAAGGAACACAGGTTCAGAACCAGTTTCTCTTGTAACTTTGAAGACTTCGACACAATCGATTATTCGCGGCTTAAATGAGCTGAATTTAACATCATGCGAAATTTCATCGTAAATATTATACTGAACCTTAATCTGTGCGGATTGCTCTTCGAGAAGAGGTGCAATATCGTCAAAATGAACCAGTTGCAAGGAATCAGCTGGTTTTTCCTTCTTCAAACCTGATTCAACAAGTGCGTTTATGTTCATGACAAATTTTCGTATTTTAATTAATTAATAATTTATCAATTTTTCATCAAATACTAAAGCAAACAAAAATTCTTTGATTATTCTCGGTTTTTAGAATCAATCCAGATTGTAACCGGACCGTCGTTTACAAGATTTACATCCATCATCTCGCCGAAAATTCCCTGTTCAACATTAATTCCCTTGTCCTGCCAGGTTTTTGAGACGATTTCGAGGGATTTTCGGGCGATTTTAGGCTCAGCAGCATCAGCAAAATATGGTCGTCGCCCTTTTCTCGTCTGGGCAGCAAGCGTAAATTGGCTAATTAGCAGGATTTCACCCTTATCATCAATCAAAGAGCGGTTGAATTTCCCGTCATCGTCAGCAAATATCCGAAGTTCAGGCACTTTCTTGATAATATAATCTCGGTCTTCAGTTGAATCGTTTTGCATTGCACACATCAGAACCACTAACCCATGGGAAATTTTACCCGTAGTTTCACCATGCACTTCCACCGATGCACGCTTCACACGCTGAATGACAACTCGCATTTTACTCCAAATCCGAGCCGATGCCCGTATTTCGCGAAATTTCATCAATCCGATTCTTCAGCGACCGGATATCTTTGTGCATGTCAGGCAGAAACTTCAGAATCGCCAGATGCCGACGGAATTTCCTTGCGGTCTGTGCCGGTGAACCGCCAATATCCTGATTGCTACCATAATCTTTTATCAAACCCGACTGCGGATAAACCCGGATATTGTCTCCCAAAGTTATGTGGTCTGTAGCACCAGCTTGGCCGCCAATTAGACAGTTCTTACCGATTTTTACCGTGCCGGACAAACCTACAAGTGCTGAAACAACAGAGTTCTCACCAATTTGGACATTATGTGCAATCTGTGAAAGATTGTCGATTTTCACACCTTTTCGAATAATTGTATTCTCGAAACGCGCCCTGTCGATGCAGGTGTTGGCACCGATTTCAACGTCATCCTCGATAATCACATTTCCAAGCTGTGGAATCTTTTTAAATTCACCTTTGATAAACGCATAACCGAATCCATCGCTGCCAATCTTGACACCGGGCTGAAATATAACCCGATTGCCGATTATCGAATGTTCACGAATGACGACATTTTGATAAACATGGCAATTCTCACCGATTTTCGATTTATAACCGACGTAAGATTGCGCTTCGATGACTGTGTTATTACCGATTTCAGCATAATCATCGATAACAGCATTTGCACCAATGAAAACATTCTCGCCGATTTTAGCATTCTCTGAAACCGATGCTGTCTTATGGATTGCGGGTTGCCTCGGTGGGTAATCCGCAGCTATATGTTCTGCGACAACTGCGAACGCATAATCCGCACTTTCTACAACGATTCCCGGCTTATTCTTCAGGGCAAGCTCAAATTCTCTGTTGACAATTACAGCAGATGCTTTTGTATTGTTGATTTCCGATAAATACTCCTTGCTCGCACAAAAAGTTATTGCACCTTCAAAGCCCTGGTGAATTGGACATAATCCGTTTACTGTAACTTCAGCGTCTCCGATGAGTTTGCCGTTGACTAATTCAGCCAATTCCTCCAATTTAACCGCTTTCATCACAACTCCTTTTGATTCACCGATAAATGTCATTATCCAGATTATCATTAAATAACAAGATAAATCAATAAATTTGAGGAAGTTATGACTCTGCGCATTTCCAGGAAAGAGGATAATATCAAAATCGGCAAAAGACTGAGGAAATTCCGACGCAACATGGGTTTGAGCTGTACCGATTTCGCCGACCGTATTAAAAGAAACCGGTCATATTTATCCGGCATTGAAAACGGTCATTATCCGCTTTCACCACGCCTTGTTTCATTAATTGAAACCACTTTCGGCATTGACGCTCGTTGGATTCTGTCTGATGTACTTTTCATGCAAATCGAGACGCAGAATGAATATGAAAACCATGCAAAAGCAAGAATAGATTCGGATATTCGTGAGATTCCGGTTGTAGGTGAAACCGAGGCAGGACTGCCGTCAGCCATTCTTGATGATAAGCTTGATTCGTTTTTCGCAGCGGAAAAATCAATCGCGGTTAAGAACTTCATCGGTGAAGACCTTTTTGCCCTGAAAGTTAAAGGTTATTCGATGTCTCCGCGAATTCTGCCCGGTGATATTGTCATTTTGAGTGCTGCTCGAACGCCGATTCCCGGCAGCATGTGCGTGGCAGTTAATAACAACAATGAAAGTACGCTGAAAATTTATGAAGAAGCGGGTAACAACGTAATCCTGAAACCTTTGAATCCGCTTAACAGCGTGATTGTCTTGCGCAAGGACGAAGTGTTCAGAATTTATTCTGTTATCAGCATTTTGGCGACTTCAGATTTTGTTTAACAAAAAAAGCAAAATCAGTAAAAGATTTTCAAATATGCGCCGATTAACAATCTGCATCAAACAATGACCACATCAGCAATTTCAAGGAGTAGCAAAATGAAAAGCCCTAATGAATTGCTCCATGAGCTTAAGGAATTCGTAACAAACATCGAAAAGGACGCGGATAAAGCAACGCGTGGGATGAAGGCAGCGGGTATCAGACTTCGCGCCTCAATGCAGCAGGTTCGAGACCTTGCAATCGCAATCAGGAAATCAGTCCTGGATTATCGTACAATTTCATCGAATATGCAGGTAAATGCTGAAACAACCGAAAAAGAAAACGAAGCGATAGAGAAGATTTTTGAAGAATCTTTTGACGAAAACAAAATTGCAAAGCTTGAGGAAATCGAACTTATAACCGATGAAGTTGCAGTTGAAACTGCGGCATCACAGGAAACTTTTGAAGAAACAACAAAAGAGGTAGAGAATACATCACATTGGTATTCGGATTTCAGCTATTAAGGATTGTCGAAAAATTCACAAAGGTTCGCAACAGGATATTGGAAAGCGCGGGTTAAACCGCGTTTTTCTTATTTTAACCAGTTTTGACGGGTTTTTTACAATTGTTTTTTGAATTCGACCTGTCAGGAATCATCATTCTGAGCCCGATTAACACGAGCAGCACGCCGAACATCTTCTTTATGATTTCGGGACTTTCAACCGACAGAAAATTCAGCAAATATACGCCGATAAATACGGTAATAACGCCGGAAATCGCAAGATGGCGCATCGATGGCAGGTGCAGCGTCTTGAGCTTTTTTTGAAAGACAACACCTGAGCCTGAAATCAGAATTACCGTTGCTAAGGATGTCGGCGAAGCAATTTCCATGGGAATTCCCCCAAAAATGTACATCGCGGGAATCATTATCGCACCACCTCCAATCCCCAGACACGCTGAGAACAATCCGCCTACGATTCCCACGCCGATGTACCAAAAATACTGACCGTCGGGAATAATCTGCCAGCTTGAAAAGAAGTCGCTGAATAAAATCCTGAACGATGCGAAAAACATCACAATGCCGAATATTACTCGCAAGCTGTAATCTGGCAGCATATTACGCAGACGAACTCCCAAGATTGTCGCTGGGATTGCGCCAATTGCAGCAAAAAACACAATCCACCAGATTTGCATTTGCGAATGTATGATATGCAGTATTGTTCCGCCAACAGCAAACACAATTATCGCACCCAGAGAAGTTGAAATTGCGCGTTTTATCGGATATTTCAGAAGCATGCACATTGCCGGCACCATGAAAACTCCGCCGCCGATGCCGAAAAAGCCGGAGACAAAACCAGCGAATATGCCGATTAGCCACAAAACCCAGGGTCTATAACTTAATGCTGCGTCAATATCGTTTGTCATGCAGAATATACTTTCAATACGCATAAAATAATAAAAGTTGCATCATAGTGAATTATTGAATCTTGTAA
>JAIOTL010000002.1 GCA_021106775.1 Planctomycetota bacterium
TCGCCGCTCAGAAAGCTGCTGAAGCCGCTGGTAAAGACGCCATGAAAAAATTCGGCGTTCGCGAAATTGAAGTTCGCGTCAAAGGTCCCGGTGCAGGCAGGGAATCGGCAATTCGTACTCTAGCACAGGTCGGGCTCGACATCAAAGGCATCGAGGATGTTACACCTCTTGCCCACAACGGCTGCAGACCACGCAAACGCAGACGAGTATAAACAAAATTAAACATAGAGGAAAAAATGGGTAGAAACACAGAAGCAAAATGCCGCAGATGCAGGCGAGAAGGAATTAAGCTTCACCTTAAAGGTAAACGTTGCGAATCAGCAAAATGCCCTTTCGAAGGACAGAATACACGTGCTTATCCTCCGGGACAACACGGAAAACTTAAAGCAAGAGCGAAACTTTCGACCTATGGCAAGGGATTGAGGGAAAAGCAGAAATTCAAAAGAATTTATGGAATTATGGAAAAGCATTTCACAAAATATTTTAAAAACGCGACCAAACTTCGAGGTAATACCGCAGATAATCTGCTTCTTCTCATCGAACGCAGACTAGATAACGTTCTGTTTATGATGAGTGTCGCAAATTCGCGTTCTCATGCAAGACAACTTACTGCTCACGGACACGTATTCATAAACGGACGCAGACTTGATGTGCCGTCATATCTTGTCAAGGCTGGAGACACAATTACTTTCAGAGACAAAGATAAAATAAAGGATAAACTCAAGGAAATCGCATCGGAAAATAGTTATCGTCCGGTTCCCGGATGGTTGTCTTTCGATAAAGATACGCTTAAGGGTGAAGTTCTTACTTCGCCGTCAATTGACGATATTCAGCAACCTCTGCAGATGCAGTTGATTGTGGAAATCGCGAGCAGATAACAGCTTGCGTGAGAGGATTTACTGTTTTTTTCACAACATGAGCATTAGGATTAAAAAAGATAAAACCTTTTGCCAGTGTTAACGGAAAACCAGCAAAGCCGACTGTAAATGAATCCTTAAGGAGGCAAAACATTATGCGTATTCGTTGGCGGGACATGGAATTGCCAAATAGGCTAATCGTCGAGCATGATGACGAATATTACGGTAAATATTTAATTGAGCCTTTTGAGCGGGGTTTCGGTACGACAATCGGCAATTCCCTTAGAAGAGTTCTGCTTTCAACAATCGAAGGTACCGCGATAACAAGCATAGTAGTAAAAGCCAAATCGAAAGATAAAAGCGAGATAGAACCTGTGCTGCACGAGTATTCCGCGGTTGATGGCATTCTCGAAGATTTCACTGATATTGTGCTTAATATCAAGAGAATTAAGGTGAAAAGCGATGCTGAACAGCCAGTTACAATGAATCTGCATGTTGAAGGCGCAGGAATTGTTACAGCCGGGCAGATTGAGACACCTGCGGAAGTTGAAATTCTCAATCCTGATCTACCAATTGCAACGATTGTCAATGCTGATAGTGCGCTTGACGTTGAATTCACCGTCGAAAGAGGGCACGGATACATAACCGCAGATGAAAATACCGAGCCTGAACGTAAGCATGGCGTAATATACGTTGACAGCCTGTTTTCACCGGTTGAGCGAGTTCGATACAAAACCGAGAATACTCGTGTGGGTAAAATGACCAATTATGATAAATTAATCATTGAAATCTGGACAAACGGAACGGTTTCACCAAAATTGGCTCTTATCGAAGCAACAAAAATTTTGCGCAAACATTTGAATCCGTTCGTTTCACTTTTCAGTCAGGGACGCGAAATTCCCTTTGAAACCAAACCAAAGGATAAAGCGGAATCGGAAAACGAACAAAATCTTGACGAGATTCTGAAAAAGAGCATCGACGAGTTGAAGCTTCCGAGTCGGGCGCGCAATTGTCTGCAATCTGTGCAGATTATTACTATCGGTGGACTTGTGAGTAAAACCGAAGACGATTTGATGAAAATTCATAATCTCGGTAAAACCAGCTTAGGCGACATCAAGATTAAGCTTGAAGCGCTTGGACTCAGCCTGGGCATGGACATTACGAACGACGAAGGCATGGAGCAGATTCTTCAGCAGTATCAAGAAACACTCGACAGTATCGAACCGAGTGAAAATCCTGAAGAAAACCCCGAATAACAATTCGAAGCCTATTAAATAAAATCCAATTGAGATAAAATTATCAATACTTACAAACCCCGCATTAGTGGGGTTTTATTTTGGGAGTGATATCTGAGTATTTTGCCTTCTGCATTGCATAAACATCGAACAAAACAAGAATTATCAAGAGCCCAAGAATCAACGGCAACAGAGTCGTATGAAGAAGAAATATCAATTCAACTCTATCCTGCTTCAATTCACTCCTGCCGATTTCTCGATATTTCCGCGCTTTCTCACTGAGTTCGTCCATACTTATCGGTTTGTCCGAAGTTTCTACAGTTTCCGTGCTGAAACCGTGTTGAACTTCTGTTAGCTTAGAATGCTTGGGCGGAATAAAATAACCCGAAAGCAGACTGAGAATCATCATCGCAAGCAGAACAAGCCCTGCAGATGACGTTATAAAACGTGAAACTTTACCCGTTTTCCCGCTATGAGGAGTCTCGGTGTATACCTTATGAAAATTCAGGAACGACACAACATAGACAACAAAAAATAACACTGTCGAAAATGCTCCTATTCCGTGAATAATCCTGATTATCAATAGGTTTTCACTGGCAAAACGGATGAGATATGAACTCGACTTCAGAACAAACTTGGTGTTGTACCAATAATAAAGCCCGACACCGCTCAAAACAGTAAGCAATAATGCAGCTATACATATGGATATTGCTGTAAGCCCCACAAACCGAAGTTTCATCGCCTTGTTGTGCAATTCCTCGTAACCTCGCTTTTCCACGAGTTTTAACGCTTCACGTTCTTTTCTTTCTGCAAGCGATTCCGGCTCAGCATTTTCCTCGCTCGACTGCGTATCATTTTTTGATTCATTATTTGTCATTTTAGCCACCAGCTTTTATGAAATTCCTTGTATCCTCAAGGTTATCATAAATCCTTTGCGAATCAAAATTCTCAATCATTTTGCATAACAATAATTTCATTTTTCTAAATCAGCACTTGTTTCAGCACTTGTTTCAGCATTGGCATCTGAGTTATCGTCAGCATTTGATGGATTATTCTCCTGCTGATTTTCTTCTGCATCCTGTGTTTCCGAATTGTCCGAATCGTTAACAATCGGTTTATCTTCGACCGATTTGTTGCTAATCAGCCTGAAAACAATCAGTTCAAGCAGAATTCCACCTAGCACAAAACATATAAAAATCACAATCGGGATTGCTTCCGCGGGTTGAAACATCACAATAAATCCGAACCAAATCCCTGATATCATCACCCCCAAAGCGGAAACAATGGCAGTTATGAACCCGCGTTTCGAACCAAACTTAAAGAGTATATTTATTATTGATTGTTTCATAACTCCATGATTAAACGTAATCGAGAAAGCCCCATTTGTCTTCAATTTCACCGTGAACCAAGCCAAGATATGCACTCTGAAGCTCTTCCGTGATTGGACCGCGTTTGCCTGCACCGATTTGAATATCGTCAACACTGCGAATCGGCGTAACTTCCGCTGCGGTACCTGTAAAGAAAAGTTCATCACAAACGTACATCATTTCACGTGGGAATGACTGCTCTTTGATTTCGTAGCCTTTTTCCTTGGCAAGCGTCATAATCGTATCACGTGTAATTCCGCCAAGAATCGAGCCGCCAATTGGCGTTGTATAAATCACACCGTCTTTCACGAGGAAAATATTCTCGCCGCTACCCTCAGATACCAAACCGTTTGCATCCAGCCCGATACCTTCGTTGTAGCCGTTGATTATCGCTTCCATCTTCTGAAGCTGACCGCCCATGTAGTTGGCAGCAGCCTTCGCCATCGGTGGGATTGTGTTCGGGCGTGCGCGAGACCAGCTTGCAACCTCAACGTCTACCCCCTTTTCAAGTGCATCAACACCGAGATATGCACCCCATTCCCAGCTCATAATGAATGCTTGAATGTCGTTCATCATCGGGAAAACACCGAGACCACCGTTGCCGCGATAAATAACGGGACGAATGTAGCAGGATTTGAACTTATTTCTGCGAATCGTTTCCTTCATTGTCTCGAAGAATTCTGCTTTTGAGTAGGGAACTTCTATCTTCCAGCCTTTTTCTGCTGCCAGTTTCTGCATCTTCGGCGGAATTTTGCCTTTTTCGTGCATTCTGTAAATATGTGCTGAGAGGAAAAGTCTGTCATTGTGCTCTTTCCCACGGAAAATTGCGGTTCTGCCGTCTTTGGTTTCATACGCCCTGATTCCCTCGAAAACCGCTGATCCATAATGAACACAATGTGCGCCAACGCTTATTTTGGCTTCACTTGTCGGTACGAATTGTCCGTCCATCCATACGAAGTCGCTTTTCATGTTTACCCCTTTCAAAGATTCCGAAAATTTGTTCCATAAATTATTACCATAACAGCAATTTTTTCACAACTTTTTTTATTTACATGCAAAACAGCGATGTTCTTGTTTCTTTTCATTAACAATTAATTATATTTGAGGAGTGAACTCGCGTTTTCTGGTAGTAGTAAACATGTAATGGTTTCTGTGTCATTCCTGCGAAAGCAGGCAGGTAAACCTGCTTTTTCTCACAGCACTGACAATAGGGCTCAAGAGTTATTTGACCTATTGACAATGTTGTAAATCAAAACCATCAAGGATGGTTCGCTGGATTCCCAATCAAGTAGGGAATGACAAAAGCATTATTCTGTACGACTACCGCTTCTTAATGTGTTGGACAGCCGGAGACTTCGGATGAGATTTATTGCGCTTTTTATATTTCTGCTTATTATCATATTCACAAACAGCTGTACTGTCGTCGGCTTCGACACCCCATACAACAAAGGTGTTAACGCA
>JAIOTL010000125.1 GCA_021106775.1 Planctomycetota bacterium
ATCTGCATAACGCCTGCAAAACGCTACATATCGCTAAATTGATGCCTGTGCTATCTGTATCTCTACAAAATCGTCAGATTCGGTATTCTACAAACCAGTGACGTAAAGAAAAGCATGTTTACATGATTACCACTGGCCGGTGAGGAGGTATTCGTCGATTGCATTCGCTGCCAGTCTGCCGTCACCCATTGCCAAAATAACCGTTGCACCACCACGTGTGATATCACCACCTGCAAAAACACCCTTCATCGAGGTTTTGCCGGTTGCTTCATCCACAAGGATGTTCCCCCATTTGTTTGTTTCCATGTTGGGCGTAGTAGTGGTAATCAGGGGGTTCGCACCGTTGCCGATAGAAATAATCGCGGTATCAATCTCAAGAATATACTCAGAACCTTCGATAGGCACAGGTCTGCGTCTTCCGGAAGCGTCAGGCTCACCAAGCTCCATCTTAATACATTGCACGCCCGTCAGAGTTCCGTCGTCGTCGCCGATAAATTTCAACGGATTATTCAGCAGCAACATTTCGATGCCTTCCTGCTTGGCGTGATGAATTTCCTCGTTTCGCGCTGGCATTTCCGCTTCCGAACGTCGATAAATGATGTACGATTTCTCGGCACCAAGGCGCTTGGCGGTTCTGCACGAATCCATGGCAACATTTCCACCACCAACGGTTGCAACAAATCTACCGCGTCTAATCGGCGTGTCATATTCCGGAAATCTGTAGGCGGAAAGCAGGTTCGAGCGAGTCAAATATTCGTTCGAGGAGTAAACGCCGTTCAAGTTTTCACCTTCAATATTCATAAACCATGGAAGACCTGCGCCAACGCCGATATACACCGCGTCAAAATCCTGCTCAAACAGGTCGTCAATTGAATCAACCATGCCAATAACGTAATCGCATTTAATTTCAACGCCCATTTTGCGCAAAATATCCACTTCGGTATCAACAATTTCCTTGGGAAGCCTGAACTCAGGAATTCCGTACCTTAAAACTCCACCAGTTGCGTGAAGAGCCTCAAAAATCGTAACGGAATAACCTTTCATCGCCAAATCACCTGCAACGGTTAATCCACCAGGACCCGAGCCTACAACTGCTATCTTCTTGTTTTTTGGTTCCTGACATGGCGGAGGTTTTATTTTCCCACTATTACGCTCCAAATCCGCAGAAAACCTCTCAAGCCTTCCAATTGCAACTGGATCACCTTTTTTTCCTCGGATGCAACGTATTTCGCACTGAGATTCTTGCGGGCAAACCCTACCACATACTGCTGGCAGCAGGTTCGTCTTTTTTATCGTTGTAATTGCGTCATCAAATTTCCCATCTGCAATTTCTAAAACGAATTTCGGAATATCAATATTAACCGGACAACCTTTGATGCAGGGAGCACTTTTGCAATTGAGACACCTTTGTGCTTCTTTTATCGCTGTTTCCGGGTCATATCCGAAAGGTACTTCACTAAAATTATGTGATCTTACGCTGGGGTCTTGTTCAGGCATCGATTGCCTTGGAATCTGCATCTTTTCCTTGGGTGACAATGTCATTTTCGCTCCTGGCTCGGTAAACTCAGTTTTACTATTCCTCAAACCTCAAAAGGTTATCATTTATAAAGGGTTTATCAATGACACATTTTGTTTTTTGCACTATGTTTTTTGTGATATTAAATAGCCTGCTCATCACTTGGAATGAAATATTTGCTTTTTTCTTGTGTTTGGATATTCTTTGTTTAAAATACAATAATGCTAAACAAGGTCTGTTATAAAATTCGATTAATTACATTTTATTAATTGTTTCTTTACGTTTTTGTTTATACTTCATATGAAACAACAACTATTGTGAGCTTGAGAATCAAATATGGATTATCGGCAACTATATAATAAACTGAAAAGTAAGCTCCAAGACTGCGATGACGTTGAAATTGAGTATTCGATGAAGCAAATTGAAAAGCTAATCGATGAACGTCAAAGCTTCGAGAAAGAAATTCGCAGAAAACATCATAATTATTTGACAATTTTGGAAACTGTAAGGGAAATCTCGCTTAAAGCACTTGATATTCCTCGTTTCGAACAATATATCATCAACATGCTTCGCGGACATTTTGGCGTTAAAACCGTGATATTTCTACGCCAGGAAGAGTATTTAGATCCATATTTCGGTGTATATACACCAAGATTAATAAAATCACCAAAATTAAAAATACCGATAAAATCCAATTTTATTAAACACCTAAGCAATCTGGCGGAATCTGGAAACATTTTATTCGTCAACAACCCAACACCTGAGTTTAATGATAAAAGAATACTCAATAATTTTAAGAATTTTGGAGTAAATCTTGTTGTTCCCTTAATGAAAAAAGACGATCACAATGAGATGACGATGCACGGGTTAATCTGCATGGGTAATCGCATTGGAGATGTCGAATATACTGATGAAGATGTGGAAATGCTCCTGCTTCTCGGTTCAATGATAGGTATTTCACTCCATAATGCGCATCTCTACCACCGTTCTATTGTTGATGGATTGACGCGAGTTTTTTCGCGAGGTCATTTTGACATTAATCTCGAACTTGAACTTGAAAGAATTCGAAAACACAATGAACTCACTCCTGCGAATAAACCTAAGGATTTGCAGCATTTAACGCTAATTATGGTGGATATCGACAATTTCAAGCTTTTCAACGATAATTATGGACACCCGCTTGGCGACAAAATTCTGTACGAAGTTGCTCAAACCCTGAAAAATACAGTTAGAAAACTTGATATTGTATGCAGATACGGTGGTGAAGAATTTGGAATTATTATACCGAATTCCGGCTTCGAAGGTGCTGAAATCGTTGCTGAAAGAATTAGAAATGAAATTGAGGAGTTGAAAATTGAATCAGCGGATTTCGGCAAGGTAAACGTTACAATATCTGTTGGAGTTGCTGTTTATCCTGACGATGCTTGCGAAATTCGGACGCTGATTGCCAATGCCGACACAGCTCTTTATTCAGCAAAATCAATGGGAAAAAACAACTACGTTTTCTACAAATCATTGGGAACAGACAAATAACAGAAATCGTTGTTCAGCAATATAAGAACTTGGTTTTAAAATCTACAAACCTGCAAAAAACCGAAAAATTCTTACTCATGTTTTCTTTACTTGAATGTTCGAATCATACTTATGCTGACTCGATTATGAAGGTATCAAAGAATTCGCAAGATTTGTGTTTTGGTTATGCAGGTCGAGATTCAACTGCATAAGATAAATCTTCTGTTTCCCTTTTTACTGTTAAACTACGTATGGCGTCACTAATCTCAGGGCATATATTAAATCTGTAGGAACCACCCAAACTAGCATTAAGTAGATGGAATATTGCAGGTGGGGAAGAGATAATAAATCTGCCTTGTAGTTCCTCTATCAGTGCTTTTATACGGGCAAAATCCATAATTGATGAGAGCATCATTCGTTTTGTGCCGGATAAATCAAGGATTATGTCCTTATGCGAATTATCAAGCGTACAATTTATCGCACTCAGCGCGGATTCTGCTATGAAAGAGCCTGTAAAACTAATTATAGCTATATTTTCTGAGAAATAAGAAATGTTACATTCTGAATTCACTTTTTGACTCCATTATTATATTTATAATTATATCGTTAATTTTTGGTTTTTCAATAGTATTTTGGTATTTTTGCTTATTGTTTTTGTTTTCTTGGTAATTAACGCATTGAAAATTTATTTAGTAAAGCAACTTCTTTGATTTCTTCAGTCTTCAAGAATTTTGTGTATAATGCTTTCCACAATATGTACAAACACTTTCTGAGCAATTTCTTTGTGCAAAAAAGGATATGAAATGAGCAGAAAACTGCTGATAAAACTTGAACTGCCAGTTGACATCTCAATTCAGGATGCAGTAGAAATCGCGTATAGCAAAATGCTGGACGAGGTTTTCAATAAGCTAAGCTCAGGGCTTTCCACCGAAATAGAATGTGAAAAAGAGCTTGTTCCCCATCTGCTTCGGCGTTTACGTGAAAGATTCAGAGACAAAAGCGTCAGCAAGCATAACCTCAGACTCATAAGCGGAATCTCTCAAAAAGATGGTGTTGAAATCGAAAAGGAGTCAGGCGGAATTCTTCAAAGCACGCTGAATAACCTGAAAAACGCGGTTTATCA
Organism: Planctomycetota bacterium; assembly: GCA_021106775.1. Next base: position 4,152 of record JAIOTL010000125.1, read on the forward strand.
TGCTGCGGAGGACGAAATTATCGCCATTTTGAATCTTGACCTAATCACAACCGTTACACGCTCAGGTCTGACAGCAGAGTCGCGCGAAGTGTCAGCAATTCTTTATGAAAACCCGACCCTTGTCATGTTGATATTCAAGGACCCATCGTTTCAGCTTCCGGAAGTTATTTCGGACTTGTTTCCGATAAAAGTTCAAATTGCCGGTATTTCAAGGCAAAATCTGCCGAACCTAATAACTCAGCGAGAAGCACGGAAACTCAGTTTCAAAGAGTTTGACCCATATTTGCTGTACAAATTTTCGTCTGGATTGAATGCTGTGAAATTTCGAATGATTATGTCGAGTTTTTGTGATGTCGATAATAACGGATGCGAGCGATATCCAGATGTCGAGCCTGAAACTGCAAACAGGATTATCGATGAACGTATTGCTATTTTGCGAAATATGACGATAAAAAGTAATTTTGAGCTGCCAAACGTGAGTATTGACAGGGACATAGGCGGATATGACAAGGTGAAACAAAGACTGCGAAGAGAAATCATTGACCTTGTATCTGAGCTTGATAATCTAGAAAATCCCGACGAAATCAGTGAACTTGAAGGATTGATTCCGCGCGGCATAATTTTTACCGGACCTCCTGGAACCGGCAAAACTCTTTTCGCAAAGGCTCTTGCAACCGAGTTAAACGCTACTGTGATAGTAGTTTCCGGTCCCGAATTGAAGTCGAAATGGTTTGGCGAAACAGAGGAAAATATCCGCAGAATTTTCGCAAAAGCGAGACAATCCGCACCTTCTATCATCATTTTCGACGAGATTGATTCAATAGCACCTTCGCGAACCCAAAGCATTATGCATGATGTTACACATTCTACGGTTAATCAGCTATTAACCGAAATTGACGGTTTCCGCTCAGACGAACTCGTTTTTGTTGTCGGAACGACGAATTTCAGCGAATCGCTTGACCAGGCACTTCTGCGTCCAGGCAGATTCGTGCTTAGAATCGAAATGCCACCGCCGAACGAGAATGAGCGTAAAAGCATTCTGACTCTGTATCGTCAAAAACTTAAAATGGCAATAACTAACGAAAACCTTGATTATCTGGTGTCGCGAACCGAAGGATTTTATGATGCGAGAACTCAGGCACATTTCAGCGGAGACCATCTGCATTCTTTGATGAAGGCGATAAAACGGGAGACAATTCGGCGTAAAAGCAAAAATAGCATCAATCGCATGCTGATAGATTCAGTTTTTGCTGAGATTCGTGGAACTTCCCAGAAACTTACTTCTGAAGAAATGGCGGTTTCTGCGGTACACGAGGCAGGTCATGCGCTTTTGATGGAACTTATAGATGAAGCACCCGACTGCGAGAAAATCTCGATAATGGCAGACGATGAATATGCTGCGGGGTATACAATTCCTCAACTCAGGCAGAAACGGCTTCTTAACACGAAGGAAGTTCGTTCGATGATTACGGTTGCGCTTGGCGGAAGGGTCGCGGAAGAGCTAATTTTCAAGACCGTCAGTATTGGATGCGAGCATGACCTGTATACGGCGACGGAAATCGCGCGATATATGACAACTGTTAGCGGGTTAATTGAGGGTGAGAATAATCTGAGGTCGTTTTATTCTGAACAACCAAATTCCCAGCAAATACCAATATCCGCAGAAAAGCTGCGAGAAATTGACGAATCAATCGAAAAAATACTCAAGGAAGAATATTTACGGGCAAAAACATTAATCGGTAAAAACCTGAAAATTATCGGCGATTTGCAGGCAGTGCTTTTGGAAAAAACGATTCTGTATCGAGAGGATTTTTTGAGCATCGTGGAGAAAGTAAAAAAATAATTGATTGAAAGTGATTAAAAATGTCAAAAAAGAATAATATTATTGCTGTCTGCTTAACAATGATTCTGCCATCGGTTTTTTCAATTTGTTACTTCGTTTTCACCACCGAACAGTCGTTTGCACAGATTCTATACAGCACTTCAAGATTTCTTCTGGTTTTGCTGCCTATTGTGTGGGTCATTTTCGTTGATAAACAAAGATTCCCTCTGATAAGATTTAAGACAAACGGACTTTTCGCAGGCGTTTTATCAGGATTTTTTATCGGAGCAGTAATTCTCGCCTTCTATTTCTTTGTTTTCAAAAATATTCTTGATTTCTCAATGTTAAGATTCAAGGCTGAGCAACTCGGTTTTTCCGGTAATAATTTCTTTATTGTTGCTATATTTATCACGCTTATAAATTCTTTAGTCGAAGAGTATTACTGGCGTTGGTTCGCGTTTTCGAAATTGAGAAGTGTTATTTCATCTCGAAAAGCAATGATAATATCTGCACTTGGTTTTTCATTTCATCATCTGATTGTCCTGATTACTTATTTCGGTATGGCTTATGGCATTTTGTTTAGCTTCGGTACATTTATCGGCGGAGTGGTTTGGGCATATTTCTACGACAGATATGATTCAATATTGCCATGCATTGTCAGCCATATAATTGTTGATGTAGCGGTTATGATAGTCGGTTATGATGTACTCTTCAGCTAGGGAAGTTTTTAAGTATTGGTATGACAGGCTTCCTTGCCTGTCATTGATGATGCTGAAGGAGTCAGGCAAGATGCCTGACCTACCGTTTATTAATCATAATAAATGTTGCAGAGCACTATTGTTTTGGTCTAAATTTACAATAAAACTTTTTTCTGCTCACATTGAAAAAAATAAATCGAGTATTTTCGCTTAAACTAATAAAAATCGCTCATAAATCAGCCTTTTTCATATGATATAACTTGATATTATAAAATTTCTTCGGATAATCATGTGTTCATTTTTCAATAAAATAAATACACGGGAAAGTGCTATGCCCACTGGCTCAATTGGCAAAATTCGTTTATTAGCAGGCAATTCTAATCGTGAACTAGCGAATAAAATCGCGAATTACATTGATGTCGAGCTTGTCAAGGCTGAGGTTGATAAATTTACTGACGGTGAAACACATGTCAAAATTCTTGACGATGTCCGTGAATCCGACGTTTTCGTGATTCAATCGACATGTCCGCCAGTAAACGAGACCCTGATGGAAATGCTCATCATGATTGACTGCTTGCGTCGGGCGTCCGCGGGACGAATCACCGCTGTGATACCGTATTACGGCTACGCGAGGCAGGACAGGAAGGATGAAGGGCGCGTTCCCATTAGTGCGAAACTCGTCGCGAATTTGCTGACTCATGCCGGTGCCGACCGAGTTCTCACCATGGACTTGCATGCCGAGCAGATTCAAGGATTTTTCGACATTCCGGTTGATAATCTGTATGCAAATACGCTTTTCCTCGATTATTTCCGCGATTTGAAAAAAATTACTGAGAATCTTGCGATTCTCGCGCCTGATGTCGGTTCAAGCAAACGCGCTGGCTTTTTCGCCAAGCACCTTGATATTCCGCTTGCCATCATCGATAAACGCCGGATTTCCGACACCGAGACCAATGTTATGGCAATTATCGGCACGGTCAAGGACAAGGATGTTCTGATTCCTGATGATATGATTGCGACAGGCGGAACGATTGTACAGGCAATTGAGACTGCGAAGAATCAGGGTGCCAAGGATGTTTATCTTTCGGCGACGCATCCGGTTTTTGCGGGTCAAGCGGTTGAGAAACTAGCAGCATCAGAGGTTAAAGAGGTTGTTGTCGCTGACACTATCCCGATTC
>JAIOTL010000239.1 GCA_021106775.1 Planctomycetota bacterium
ACCGCCATCGGTTACTTCCTTAATTCCGGTCGGTCGTAAACCTTTTTTGCGAATATTAGCAACCGCCGACTTCTTGTCCTGTGCTTCAATCTTTTGTCGGATTTTCTGACCAGACCAGTCCACAGCTTCGTAAAGAAATATTGGCATTCGAGTTTCCTCCAATATCATTAATTAGAATAAACATTATCTTTTTTTTCAGAGGGGGGAAACAAATTTTATTATATCATATAAAGGGAAAGTTTTTAATCAATAATTAGAGTTTCCCTAATCACTTCCTCAATTGTTGTTTGTTGGTCATAAATTCCAAGAATCCCAGAATCGCGTAACGATTTCATACCTTCTTTCATCGATTGTTCACGAAGCTGAGCCGTTGAAACTTCCTCCATAATCAATTGCTTTGTGGTATCTGAAATTTGCATGAGTTCGAAAATCGCCATTCTACCTCTGTGACCTGTAAAATTACACGCATCACAGCCTTTGCCGTATGCGAATTCGCGATCAGCAGCATCTTCGTATTTCAGTCCAAGTTCCATGATTTGTTCTTCGGAAGGTACGTAAAAAGTTTTACATTCAGCACAGATTCTGCGCACCAAACGTTGAGCGACAATAATCTCAAGTGTCGCAGCAAGCAAGAAGTTTTCGATACCGATGTCGAGCATACGGGTAACAGCAGATGGTGCATCATTTGTATGCAATGTTGTAAAAACGATATGACCAGTTAGCGATGCTTCGACAGCAATGTTTGCGGTTTCCTTATCACGAACCTCACCCACCAGAATCTTATCGGGGTCCTGACGCAGGATAGAACGTAAACAATTAGCATAGGTTAAACCGACTTCATCATTAACCTGCACTTGTATAATACCGTCAAGGTCATATTCAACAGGGTCTTCGGTGGTAATCAGCTTAATACCAATGTCATTGGCGTAGTTTAAGCAAGAATACAATGTCGTTGTCTTACCGCTACCGGTCGGTCCCGTAACGAGGATGATTCCGTTTGGTTTGTCGATATAAGCTTTGATAAGTTCAATCTCTTGTGTTCGAAAACCAAGATTGTCAACATCAAGGGACACAACCGAACGGTCAAGAATACGCATAACACAACTTTCTCCGAACATCGTCGGAAGAGTCGAAACACGTAAGTCAATTGGTTTTCCACCAATAATTATCTCGATTCTACCGTCCTGAGGCATACGAGTCTCAGCGATATCGAGGTTTGACATAACTTTTACACGAGAAATCAACGCAGGTGCTAGATGAACGGGCGGGGATTCCATTTCATAAAGAATACCATCAACACGATACCGAATGCGGAAATTATCCTCGAAAGGTTCAAAGTGAATATCCGATGCCTGGTCGCGGATTGCGTTGAGCAGAAGCAAGTTGAGAAGTTTGACGACTGGTGCGGCGTTTGCCATGGCAGCAGCCTCAGACAGGTCCATACCCTGCTTCATCTGGCTGAGTTTTGCAACTTCGTCATCATCACTGCCAAGAGATGCCAGCGTACCAGCAATTGTGTCAGAACTTTCGCCGTAGTATTTTTCAAGGTAACCGTTAATTTGGAATGCTGTGGCAACGATACCTTCTATTTCGCAATTTAGCATGAACTTCAGGTCATGGAATATGTTCACATTTCTAGGATCGGAAAAAGCGATTGTTAAAGTCCGGGTTTCACTGTCCCACTGAATTGGGATAATCTTGAAAGCCTGCGCAGTGGGTGCAGGAACCTTGGAAAGTGCCTCTGCTGGCGGGTCAAAATCAGTAAGGTCTCGAACTTCAAGCCCTTCTTGTGCTGCCAAAGCAAAAAGAATGTCTTCTTCATTTACTATATCCATATCAACAAGAATCTGCCCAATAACACCACCGCTTTCACGTTGGATTTGCAATGCATCCTGTATATCACCTTCAGTTAGCAGATCCATTTCTTTAAGGATTTGACCCAGGGGTTTGCGTCGTGCTGGTGTCGCCATATTATCCTCTCTAAACAAGTAAGCCCTTTTTTCTCGCTGCTTTGACAATAGGATTTGTTATTTTCCAATCTATAGTCGAAGATGATATAAAAAAGCATCAAGGATGCACAAACTTTTTGCTTTTTTTTACTATATTGGCAATAAGCGTTGAAATTTTTTGACCAACTAGTGCTTAGTGGCAAAAATTATCGATTGTGTATGTCATTCGAGCTCTTCGAATAAATATTAAGCCCGGATACAAAAGTTACTGTTCGATGTTTGAATGACATTTTTTCAGTTATTTTCCTCAGACCGACAGAATGTCAGTATTTTTCACAGAAAGTTTATCACCAATTTGCGGATTATTTCTGTTTGGCAGCGATTCAGCCGTTGATTTTAGATTAATGAGAAAATACTCAAGACTTTGTGAATTTATTTTGTATTGTGGCACTGAAATTGCTTTAGAAATTGAATAACTATATTTAACACATAAATCTAAGGAGATATCTATGGCAAAGGAATTGAGATTCGGCGAAGAAGCACGAACCGAACTACTAAATGGCGTTGAGAAACTTTCGAGTGCGGTAAAAAGCACGCTGGGACCAAAAGGCAGACCGGCAATTCTCGACAGAGGTTGGGGTGCGCCAAACGTTACAAAAGACGGCGTTACTGTTGCTGATGAAATCGAACTTGATAATAAATTCGAAAATTGCGGCGTGCAGATGGTCAAGGAAGTTGCGAGTAAGACTTCGGATAAAGCGGGCGATGGCACGACCACAGCAACATTGCTTACTGAAGCGATTTATACCGAAGGTCTGAAGCTTGTTACCGCTGGTTACAATCCACGAGCAATTTTCTCTGGACTGAAAAAAGCAAGTGTAAAAGTCGTCGATTTCCTGCGTGAAATAGCGATTCCAGTTGCATCTAAGAAGGATATCGAACGCGTTGCGGCGATTAGTGCAAACAATGACCCGAAAGTCGGTAAAACTATTGCTGAGGCGATGGAAAAAGTCGGCAAAGAAGGTGTTATCACAATTGAAGAAGGTCGTTCAACTGAAATCGAGATTGACGTTGTTGAAGGTATGCAGTTTGATCGCGGATATCTTTCACCGCAGTTTATCACCAATACAGAGCGCATGGAAGCCGTTCTTGAGAATCCGCTGATTCTTATCTGGGAAAAGAAAATCGATAATATCCAGAAATTTGTCCCGCTTCTCGAAAAATTAATGAACGCTAACAGACCGCTGTTGATTATTGCAGAAAACGTCGAAGGCGACGCGTTGACAGGTCTTGTTCTCAATAAAATGCGTTCAATTATTTCATGCTGTGCCGTGAAAGCACCGGGTTATGGCGACAGACGCAAGGCGATGATTGAAGATTTGGCGATTTCAACAGGCGGACGTGCGTTTTTCGAAGACCTTGGTATTGAACTTGACAAAGTTGAGATGAGCGAACTCGGAAGCGCGAAAAAAGTCATTATCACCAAAGATGACACAATTATCGTTGAAGGTGCCGGCAAAAAAGAAGACATCGATAAACGTGCGAACCTCATTCGCGCACAGATTGAAGATACAACTTCGACTTATGATAAGGAAAAACTGCAAGAACGTTTGGCGAAACTTGTCGGCGGAATCGCGGAAATCAAGGTTGGCGCAGGAAGCGAAACCGAGCTTAAGGAACTTAAAGACAGAGTTGATGATGCTTTGAACTCGACCAGAGCGGCGATTGAAGAGAATATCATTCCCGGCGGAGGCGTTGCACTTCTGCGTTCGATTAAGGTTCTTGACGAGCTTGAGAAATCAAACGAGTTGATTGGCGACGAAGTTCAGGCAATCGCAATTCTGCGCAATGTTTTTCGCGAGCCAGTCAAGCAAATCGCTGAAAACGCAGGCATCAAAGGTGATATTATCGCGCATAAAATTGAGAAATCTGCTGAGAAAGTATCTTTCGGCTGGGATGCTCTCAACGATAAATTCGGCGATATGTTCGAGATGGGCATTGTTGACCCGTTGAAAGTTACGCGTCTTGGGCTCGAAAACGCAATTAGCGTTGCGGGTTTGATGTTGACAACCGACTGCATTATCACCGAAAAACCTTCGGATGATGCAGGTGGTTTGCCTGGCGGAATGCCTCCTGGTATGGGTGGCATGGGCGGCGGAATGCCCGGTATGGGTGGCATGGGTATGCCCGGCATGGGCGGAATGCCTGGAATGATGTAAAAAATGTATCAAATATAAAACAAACAATAAATTTGGAAGGAACAAAGAATTGGCAGTAAAACCTTTGGATGACAGAATTCTTATCAAACCCCTTGAAGCTGAGGAAAAAAGTGCAGGCGGAATCATTTTGCCGGACACTGCAAAGGAAAAACCCCAGCAAGGCAAAGTTGTCGCGGTTGGTCCCGGAAAGCTTATGGACTCAGGCGAGAGAAGCGCGGTTACGTTGCAGGTTGGCGAGATTGTACTATTCGGCAAATACGGCGGAACGGACATCAAAATTGACGGTTTCGAGCACAAAATTCTGCGCGAATCCGAAATCTTCGCCAAAATCGAAAAAATATAAGAGATTAATCAATAAATCAGGAGAAAGAAATGACCGCAAAACAGATTTTATATACGGAAGAAGCGCGGAAGAAGATTCTTGCAGGCGTGTATACACTTGCGAGAACTGTGAAATCGACGCTTGGACCCGCAGGACATGCTGTCGCTTTGAAAAAATCGTTCGGCGCACCTCAGATTACTAACGACGGCGTAACAATCGCCAAGGAAATCGAGCTTTCCGACCCGTTCGAGAACATG
>JAIOTL010000456.1 GCA_021106775.1 Planctomycetota bacterium
GCAACGGCATCTCATTGACAGGCAAGATGCCTGTCCTACCGATTGTATGTTGTATGCGATGCCTGTCCTACCGATTGTATGTTGTATGCGAAGCCTGTCCTACCGATTGTATGTTGTATAAGATGCCTGTCCTACCGTCGACAATTTATTTTGTGAGGTTGTGCTTTTTCAGGAAGTCTGCGATGATTTCCTCCATGTCGGGCTTGCCCTTTTCGTCCAGGTCGTATTTCACACGTACACTCGGTTTGTTAATCTTGATGATTCGACCAAGGTCAATTGGCGTACCAATCACGACAAGTTCGACATCGCTTGCGTTGATTGTGTCTTCAAGGTCTTTAATCTGCTGGTCGCCGTAACCCATCGCCGGCAGAAGCTTTCCGACATTCGGATATTTCTTAAACGTTTCCGCAAGTTTACCTTTGAGGAATGGGCGCGGGTCAACGATTTCACCTGCTCCGAAACGCTCCGCAGCAACAGTTCCTGCGCCGGTTTTCATATTTCCATGCGTACAAGTTGGACCGTCTTCAACGACCAGAACACGTTTACCCCTGATAGCATCAATGTCGTCAATGATAACTTTTGAGTCTGCCTTGACGATAATTGCATCCGGGTTATATTTTTTCGCATTATCCTCAACAATCTTGACACCTTCAGGTGTTGCGCTGTCCATCTTATTAATAATGATGACATGCGCGTTTTTGAAATTCACGTCTGAGGGGAAGTATGTCAGCTCGTCGCCCGGGCGCAGCGGATCCGCCACGACCATCCAGAGATCAGCAGCGAAAAACGGTGTATCATTATTTCCGCCGTCCCAAAGTACAATATCGCCTTCTTTTTCCGCTTCACGCAGGATTGCCTCATAATCGACACCTGCGAAAATCACGCCGCCTGATGCGATGTGCGGCTCGTATTCTTCAATTTCCTCGATTGTGCATTTGTGCTTTTCGAGGTCAGCAAGTTCGCCGAATCTCTGTACTTTCTGTGCCGCCAAATCGCCGTAAGGCATCGGATGCCTTGCTGCCGACACTTTGTAACCCATACCCCGTAGCATTGTCGCAATTTTACGCGTCGTCTGGGATTTCCCGCTGCCAGTGCGCACCGCAGTAACCGCGATAACAGGTTTCGTTGACTTAACGAAAGTCTTAAAATGGTCAGGATACGAGAATTTCGCGCCTGCATCCTCAACAATCTTCTTGCGTTGTGGAATCCAGGTTTCATAATTGACGTCTGAATACGCAAAAATTACTTCCTCAACGTCAAACTTTTTGATGAGTTCCGCAAGTTGTTCCTCTGGATAAATCGCGATTCCTTCGGGATAAAGCTTACCTGCAAGCTCTGCAGGATACTTCCTGTCATCAATGTCAGGAATCTGAGTCGCTGTGAAGGCAACAATCTCAAATTCTGCATTGTCACGATAAATTGTGTTAAACACGTGGAAATCTTTGCCGGCAGCACCCATGATGAGTAGCTTCTTTGCCATAGTTCACCTCAAGATCAAGCCTCGTTATCGGGAGAAGCTTGTTTATCCCAGGGAAGAAATCCCCATTGGTTTGCAAAGAACTGTGAAACGGGATTATAGTAACCGCATCCTCAAAATCAAGTATCCTTTTCGTTAACTGAGTTTATGGACAATCCGGATATTCGACTTTTTTTGTACACAAAATTCAAACATGTAAAATCTGTAAGAAATTATTGAGTTAGGTGATTAAATAATTATTGTTTTTGGATTTTTTCATTTAATTATACGATTAAAGTGATTCTCGTGAATAAGTCAGACCGGAGCTGAAATGGAGATTGAGCTTTTAGTCATCGCCAGCGCGGAAATTGCTGATTTTAATCAATTCAGCTTTAAGTTCACCGGTGATGAAGGTGTTTTTCTTCTTGGTCGAGACCCTGCACAAAGTCTGAACAAAATTTCATTACATCACAAAACCGACAATATAAATCTATGGAAGCTTCCGCTTGTGAAAAGTCTCAGCAAAGAACGTAAATTCATGAGCAGAATTCATGCTGAAATTGCTGTTTTCGTCGATAAAAAGCACATAACCCATGTTAAAATTTACAATCATTCACCTAATAAAACTCGATTAAACGGCTTTTTCGTGCCTGATGAAGGTTTCTCACTTGAACACAGGGACATCATCCAGATTGGTCGCAGTCAGATTCGCGTAGAGATTCTATATGATGATCTTGCAATGCTTCAGGAATCTGAGTTAAGTGAGATAATATTGCTACCCCATAAATCAGAATCAAAAAAAACTCCGATTATTAAATTTCATCCTGATAAACCCACATGGAGACCAAATATACCGATGCTAACCGAGGAAAACCAACTAAGTGCCACTGAAATCAAATGTATGTATTGTGGAAAAAGTGCATCTATGGAGCTGTCGCAATGCGCACACAATGAAATAACGAAAATCATACAAAAATGCAATCAAGATGAGACGAACATAGGAATAAAAACCTCTGAGGAACATTTACGGCATAGTCTGCAACTGTTTTACATACATAAAGATTGCTCAGATAAGCTTTATAACAATCCACCCAGATTCGAAGAGATATTGATAGAAAAGCCAATTGGGCAGGGTGGAATGGGTATTGTTTACCTTGCGCACTTTAAGAAAAAACCGGAGAAGAAATTTGTGATGAAGCTTTTCCTGCCTGTTGGGAGGATTACTCCGGGTGGAAGATTCAGACGCGAAATCAGCATAATGAAGATTTTGTCGAATTCGAAGGTTTCTGATTGCGGCGTCGAGAATATTGTGAAATTTTATACTATGGGTGAACGCGACTGGCAGATATTTTTCATCAAGGAATATATTTCGGGCGGGAATTTCGCGGAATATATTAAATCGCATAAATCAGGAGTGAATTACAAGGAAGCGGTGCAAATAATCATCGAAGCACTGCACGGACTCTGGTACATCAACAGCAACGGGATTGTGCATCGGGATATAAAACCTGAGAATATTTTGCTTGGTGATAGGAAAAATCCCGCTAAAACCGTTAAAATTGCCGATTTTGGTATTGCCAGGGCGTTCAAATACACAGGGAATGCGCTTGCGGACAAGCTCAGTTTTCAGCTTTCGCTTAGCACGGATATTGATTTTTATGGCACGCCCAAGACTGTTGCACCCGAACAGATAGAGGATTTTAGGAATGTTGGACCGGCAGCGGATATTTATGCGATGGCAGCAACTTTGTACATGGCAATTACCGGTAAATCCAACATCTACGACAAAATTAATACGAAAAACTGGATGTTTATTATTGGTTCAAGTCTGCCTGAGTTTCAACCTGTGCCAATCAACAAGAAAACCGACCAGAAAATCCCGAAAATGCTTGTGGAAGTGATTATGCGCGGTTTGATTAAAGACCCGCAAAAGCGCATACAGTCTGCCAAGGTTTTCGCACGTCAACTCGCTGAGAGTATTGAAATCGCTACTCCCAACGCATGGTATTACAAATAGCACTGCAATTTCCGATTAGTTACACATATCCTATACTTCTTTATGTTTCTGACATAACTCGAAATAAAGTTGCATTTTTTACGCAATTATCAGAGTCCTTAAGTACTGCAACGGGTACGAAAACTAAAATGTGTGCCTGCACCCTCAGCAAAACTATGAGAGTCAGTGTGTATTGCTTAGGGTACGAAATTTAAAAGTCTTCTTCTTTGTATTTGTTTTCGGGTTTGGATTTCGCTTTTTTCACGGTAATTGTGAGTCTTGCGAAATAAATCATCTTCCGGTCATTGTCAGAGCAGAATTGGGTAAGCATAAATCTGATGCTTGGTCTAATTATCTCGTTCAAGTATTTCTCACCGTTGATGAAAACGGTAATCGGCTTCATTACGTCAAATTGCTTATCTGAGATAAACAATTCGAACTTTTCGATGTTTTTCACTTTGAGATCGATTGTGTTGCCTTTTGATTCAGCTTTGATACTGCCATAAACCTTAGAACGCATTAACATTTCAACTTCCTTAGCTTCAGGGAATTTGCCGGAAAATTCAAGCTCTTCCTTGCCGCGTAGGATTTTAATCTTGATTTCATCGCCGAACTTCTTCTTCGACAGGATAATCTTCAGGTCATCGACACCGTCAATATCATTACCGTCGATACCGATTATAATATCACCTGCTTTGAGTGTCATTTTTTCCGCAAGTGTTTTTTCCTGTACTTCCTTGATTTTAACACCGATGCCATAATATTCCTGCTCAATCAGCACACCAACAATGACGCGCGATGGTTTCATCTTTAAATTATAATCCTCGAATTTCGCATTGTTACCGACGTCCTTGATTTTCAGGATATTCAGCCAGTGCAAATGCCCATATTTCGATTCTGACGCTTCCCAGATGAGCTTTTTCGGATGCGGGTTTCGTGTTTTGCTCAGCATCCATTTGTAAATCAGCTCGTATTCGTTTTTATCGAGCAGATATTGCGGCGTGTGACCGTATTCATCGTAAACTTTATATTCGATTTTGGCACCAGCTTTTTTCATGAGTTCGATAATGGATTTGAGCTTTAATGCTGGATAAAGTTGGTCTTTGCCCGTATTAATCACGTACATCGGCTTATTTCCAAGGTTTGGAAGCTGAACCTGCATACCGCCAACCTGCGCAACCGCGACATGTCCGTTAAGCGGAAGGAAGCCAGCAAAAGGCGTGTTATGCGCCATTGCAATGTAATAACTACCAGATGCACCATCACTGAAACCTGAGCAAAATACCTTGTTTTCGTTGAGATTATAATTGTATTTGACATAATCGATGATGTTGAGAACGTTGTATGCCCCAGCATCACTCCACCATTCCGCGTTTTTCTGCCCAGTCGGAATTGCCAGTATAAATTCGTACTTTTTCGCCAATCCACCCCAGAATTGATGCCTGGTTACCAGCATTTCCTCTGTTATAACAGTGGGTCGAGAAATTCCTCCATGTAGGTCGAACATCATCATGTATTCCTTCTCAGGCGTGTAATTCTCAGGGATGTACAGATGATATGGGCGTGTAACACCATCGATACATTTATTTTTGAGAGAAAGCCATCCGGTTTTCTCGGTCTTCTCGAATTTCCTGCTTTTTTCCAACATGTTTGCAACGTCATCGGGTGCACGTTTAATAAGTACAATTTTATTAATCAGAGCGGTTTGTTCTTTTTTGTCAGTTGTTACCAACAGTTTCGCAACAAGGTCTTCAAATGACAGCTTTTCCTGAGCAATTACACTTGAGAATGATAATACAAGAGCGATGAGAAACGTGAGCAATAAGAGCTTTTTCATAATTTCCTCCATTAACGTGTTTATTTTGTAGAGGTGCAATGATAATAGTATGAATGTCATTCCTGCGAAAGCAGGAATCCAGAAATCCTTGATTAATTTAATTTCCGCTGGATTCCCAATCAAGTTGGGAATGACAAAACCATTATTTTTTCACCAATATCGATTATTCATGCTTTTGAAATAGTTTAACTACCTTAGTACGTATTTTCATCAGAATCTGATGATTTATCTTTTGTAGAATCCAACTTTTTAGTTTGTTTTTTTTCATGCAACGGTAGTGAAGATACATCAATATCCTTTGCTGTGCTTTCATCTGTTGAGGTCGTGTTATCATCAGAATTATCGGTTCTTGCTGATTCTTCAATCTGCTCAATTGTCTTGTTAATATCCTTAACAACATCGATTATGTCCTGGTCAATCTCTTCAAAGGTTTCAGGGTCGGTTTCCGAAAATATTGCATAGTTGTCTAAGTCAGAATCAGTAAAATCATCCTCGTCGTCCTCATCTTCGTCTAGAAATAACCGATAAAATTGAGCATTTTCAGTCTTAATAATATCGAATGCAAAATCACTTTTAATAAGGTTCTCAGCAGTTTCCTTGTCAGTGCAGTTCTCTATAAAATCTTCAAGATATGAAATCGCGTCGTCATTATTTCCCATAAGCGCGTTTATTCTCGCTAATTCAAAATTACTTTGCTGAGGTTCGATATCGTCTATGAAAATCAAATCCTCAGCATATTCGAGTTGACCGTCGAGGATAAGGTTGCGAATGCTTAGCAGTTTTTCGGTAGGACAGGCATCCCTGCCTGTCATTGATGAAGATGTTCTTAGGGAGACAGGCAGGGATGCCTGTCCTACCGCCAGATAATCGGCACTTTCACCTTGCATCAGAGTTGCAAACATCAAAAGTGTTCGAGCGAATTTGTATGATGGGAAAATTCTAGTAAGAAGTCGCAGTTCGTTTAACGAATAATCAGGATTTTTCTGGCTTGATGAATTGCGAATTTTTGCGAGATTTTTCAACAAAACAATGCGTCTAAAATATGCAATTTCCTCGGGATAATCGATAATATCGCTAAAATTCTCCCAGGCGTCAGCATCGACTTTCGTTAATGGTGCAAGCAGTTTCAGAGTTAGTTCAGCATGCGTAGAATCCGTGTCTGATATACACATTTCCCGATGATAATCGGATAAATCGCTGATGTCTAAGGTCTTGAGCATAGACAAAACCTTGCTAAAAGCCGAATTGAGCTTTCTTTTATTCTTATTATGATAAAACATTTCAAGATTAGGTAGACAATCAAGCACCCCGTGCTGAGCATTCTCGGATGTCGCATTTGATTCGGTTTTAGGCTCAATTTGAGTATTTTTCTTTATCGACTGCTGCTTTTTCATAAATAATCGATTGTGAATCGACGCTGAGAAAGCGTTGAGACAGCGGGAATCGTTGTAATCTTCATCATCTTTATCGTTCGATGATAAAAGTTCCTCAACGTTGACATGCTGATCATTGACTTCAAGCGAAACGAAAACTTCAAGGAGTTTTAGGCGTTTACGGCTGCGATTGCCCAGAAAAGTTTTAAGTTTTCGGCACTTACCAAGCTCGATAAATCCTTTATCATAA
>JAIOTL010000200.1 GCA_021106775.1 Planctomycetota bacterium
TGAGTTTTTGTCCTCTTTTATCAATATCTGGCAGCGATTGGAAAAGTTTCAAGCTGTATGGATGCTGCGGATTCGAGAATAATACTTCCTTACTCGCTTTTTCCACGATTTTACCTGCGTACATAACCCCAACTCTGTCCGCCATCTCGCATACAACGCCGAGGTCGTGGGTGATAAGCAGGATACTCATACCCATTTCTTCCTGGAGTTCTTTCATTAGGCTGAGAATCTGCGCTTGGATTGTAACGTCAAGAGCTGTTGTAGGCTCATCTGCGATAAGAAGTGAAGGTTTGCATGAAAGTGCCATTGCAATCATAGCACGCTGCTTCATTCCGCCTGATAATTGATGTGGATATTCCTTAACCCGTTGTGCAGGGTCAGGTATTCCGACCTTCTGAATCATTTCGATTGAAATGTCCCATGCATCTTTCCATGAAACATCCTGGTGCAAAACAACCGCTTCGGAAATCTGGTGTCCAATTGTAAAAACAGGATTAAGTGAAGTCATCGGTTCCTGGAAAATCATGGCGACTTCACCGCCGCGCATCTCACGTTTCTCTCTCTCGCTCATCTTTAAAATATCGAAATTTTTAATCCTTTCGCTATTCAGAATTATCTCGCCATGTGGATGAAAACCCGCGGGTTTCTGAACAAGCTGCATTATCGAATACGCGGTAACAGATTTTCCGCAACCCGATTCGCCCACAATTGCAAATGTTTCACCCGGTTTTATATTGAAGCTGACTCCATCGACGGCTCTCGCAACACCCTCAGCGGTTTTGAAATGGGTATATAAATCGCGAACGCTGACGACGGTTTCTGTCGCTATAGCAGTAGTTGTCATCTCATCCCTTTCGTTTTGATTATCAATCATTTACATAACCGGACAGGTAAACCTGCTTTTTCTTACAGCACCGACAGTAAGGGCAGACTTTCTGCCTTTTTTTTGCAAACATCCTGTTAAGCTCTTGAGGTCAGCTTGACAAGTCGAAAAAAACGCATGTTTACATGCCCTATTGACGGTGTTGTAAACTTAAACCAGCAAGGTTGGGACACTTTATATCAAAAATCCTGATAATACTAAGAAAATTTGCGGACTTTCCGCCTTTTTTTTTCAGCATCTTTAATAAAGACTTATAAGTAATTTTCGCATATTGGAGATAGCCATAAAGAAAAAATGATATTGTCTTTAACAACTGATTGGGAATCAATAATCTGCGATATTCATCGTATTATCTAGTTTTCTGCGAAATCGAGCAAACAAAATCCTTTAATTATCCAGATGTTAGTATGCTTTGATTCTTAGCTGTGCTTAGAATGACATGTTGCAATCGATAGTTTGGTCACAAAGCACAAGCCTATTATCATTGTTAAATTTGGCAGCTCCATAAATTGGCAGACTTTCTGCTTTTTATTACTTTATCTAATTTTGGTCATGAAAGTTTCTTCGTTTATTGAAGACATTGAAATCATCAATTTTGTTTTAGAACAATTGTTGTGCCACGATGAGTCAAAAAATACATCATTCAATCACGATAAAAGAACTTATAAACAAAATCGCTGGTATTCTTAATCGATAGCTTACCTGCAAATGTAAATTTCATTAATATGTCTTTATTATCATTGTAAAGATTGTGTCGATAGTATAAGACATCGCCGTTTTCAAGTGCTACAAGCATCTGAGTATTAGATATTTCTACAATCGAAGTAATACTCGCAGGTAAATCGGTAATAAGTTTTTTAGCGTTCCAGAATTCGGTATCAAGTTTAATCAATTCACACTTATTACGCCTGTTTTTGTGTCCAATGAACAACAAATCATCCTTTTGCGAATGCTTATCCTTTTTATTGAATTCAACGAATGTAATCTCATTGCATATAATCGAGATGTCACGCTTCGTGCCTTTAATTCCTGCAGGCAGTGAAATCGGTGTTAGATGACCCGATTTTATTCCGTAAACAGCAAGAGTATCACTGGCATTCGTTGCTGAAATGTCAATAGGGTCGTTGAACTTACTCAAAACTATGCTCTGTTTTCCCTTAGAATCATAAATATATGCTGATTTATTGCTTAAACCAACAATCACTTGACTTGCGTCCTTTTTGATTGATACGGTTGTAATTGGAGATTTAAACCTGTTAACTTCCTTAATTTCTTTAATTTTGCCTGTGTCATCGAAATTAAGATATATTAGAACGCCTTTATTCGTACCAATTACAGCCTTTTTCTCCTGCACCGATATTGACGCGCAATTGATAACACCAAATTTAAGCAGTTCATCGAAAACAATTTTACCATCTGCTCCAGTCCTCTGAATTCTGCCTGAACGGAATATCTTAATGAATTCATTATCTTCAAACATTTCCGCATCAACAATAAAATCAGTTTTAATAACGGATTGCCAATTATTATTTTCATCTTGAACATAAACGTTAATACTGCCGTCTTTCTTCGCAAAATAAAGGTATTGGTTGTTACTAAATTTCAAAAGTTTGATGAACTTGCCTGTTCCGTAAACCGTGTCTATCTTTGTTTTTTCCGTTGGTCTGTTTATATCGATAACTTCAATTTCACCTTCAATTCCAGAAGCACTGTTTCGTGATTCGCTAAACAAAATAACTTTGCTCATGCCCATAAATCTGCCGGATTTTATCGTCAACCTTGTTAAAAAACCTCTTGAAAGCGAACCTGACATCACCGACCAGATTGCCGCTTTTCCATCATCACTATTGCTGAGAATTCTTTGTGAATCCCCGCTGAAAGATACTTGCGAGATGGATGCAGTATGATAGCCATGCAATACTTTTTTATTGTTTTTGTTCTCAAGCGACCAGATATAGGTTTTATTGTCAGAACAACCGGCAGCGAGCCATTTTTTATCAGGTGAAATTGTGATAGAATTAATTTTGTCGCGAGGTTCCGAATAATTATTCAGTTCCTTGAAATCATCATTCAGCGAAAGCTGCAAAATGCGTGATTCATCACCGGTACAGAATATGCTGTCATTAAAGTAAACAAGCGATTGTATTGGTTCGTCGAATTTCCTGATAAGTTTGACTTTTTGGCGTAAAGCAATGTTCCAGAGTTCAAGATTTCCGTTTCCAAACGCCAAAACAACGATTTCAGGTTTGCTTGTGAAAACTGCTGCATTTATCTGAGCATCCACGCTGAAAGACCTAATCTCCTCAAAATTCTCAAGCATGTAAACTTTTATGATTCCTGATTTATCACAACTCATCAGAAATTTCATATCCTCATCAAAAGTAATAACAGTAATCTCATCCCGATGACCAATTGTGTTCGCATCGTAAAGTTTCTGGAGTTCTGCTGTATCATTGGTCTCAACAAGCTCCGCCTGCCAAACAAAACCTTTCCAGCGTGCCTGTTTAACCAATCTTTCGTGATTCAGAGCATCTTCAAGTTCTTGAATCAAAACGTAAAATTTCTCTGGATTTTTTAT
Organism: Planctomycetota bacterium; assembly: GCA_021106775.1. The sequence goes on from JAIOTL010000200.1 coordinate 3,462, forward strand.
GGTATTTTTAACCAATTCCGATAGCTTTTCCAGTAAATTTTCACCCTCAGCAACAACAGTTTTATCCTTACTCAGCTTGTTAATGACTTCTTCAACAATAACTGCATATTCTCCTGCAAGTTTTTCCTCATCACGCTTGATTACAAGAATTGCTCTAAGCGCATTAAGCTTCTTTGTTGTTTCTTTTAATCTAAGTTGTAGGTGAATGAATTTTTTCAGATAGTCAAAAATCCTCTTCTTTAAATCATCAATCTTCTCAATAGTATCAACGCTCTCGGACTCATTTTTAAATGCGAGTATTTGAGCAGCCTCTTCCTTGTTATCATCGAGTGACCTATCAAGCACATCTCTTTTGTTTTCGATGCTTGCATCTTTCTCAAATCCCGGTACTTTTGATATGTAATTGTTGAATTTGGAAAGAATGGTTCTAACCTGGTTTTTTCGTTCTGCAGTGTCGATAATCTGTTCCCACTTCGTATATGCATCTTCTAACTCTTCCTTCATGTTTTCTTCATCTTTGAATTTTGCAGATGCTTCTTTGTTAATTCTAATTGCAATTTCATCGGTATTCTTAAAAAGCGGATTCTTATTAAGGAAATTGTTAAATTTTATCATGAGTTCAGTTAAATCAATTTTTGTTCCTGGTTGATGCACTTGCTTAAAGTCATTGTAAATATCAATTAATTCCTTTTTCTGCGTTGTGTTATCAATATGTCTTTCAATATTGTTGATAATTTCAATTATTCTGGTGTCTTTTTCAAATGCTGGTCTAGTATTCAATAATCCGTTTATAATGCCCTTAAAATTGAAAAGTTTAGCAAGAACTTTTGTATCAACACCTTCGTAAGCTTCCATAATTTGCGTTATTCGGGCTTCATCACTTTCAAATGATTGACGTTTCTTAATATAAGTTTGAATTTTTGTTAATTTTTCATCAAGATCATATTCTGAAGTAAATTTCGAATTTTTAGATATGTAATTTTTGATTTCGGTTTCATGCTTTGTAGCATCCTCAACAGTCATATTTTTAATAGTTTTATTTCTGAGATATCTTCCGGTTTCCTTGATTTCTTGCTGATTGTACTCAATCACCATCATATTCATATCTGATTTCAACTTCAAAAACTCGGTACTGAATTTATATTTCGGATTTTTTTCAACAAGGTTTTGCATTAAGCTGATTGTTGCTTTTGCAAGTGGACCGTTATTTTCAGAAAGACACTGCTGA
>JAIOTL010000158.1 GCA_021106775.1 Planctomycetota bacterium
AGAAGACACCAGCGATTTTCGCTCCGCAGTGTTTGCATTTGCCGTTTTCATCAACATCGATATTTTTCATCTCAAGCCAATTTCTCTTGATAACGGGTTTTTTGCAGTTCGGGCAAAACGTTGTAGAGCCATCGATGTCAATAATATTACCAGTGTAAACGTAGTGCATACCAGCGTTTATGGCGATTTCACGTGCGCATTGCAACGTTTCTTCGGGTGTTCGTGGCAGGTGGCGAAGATTATTATCGGGATGGAATGCGGAGAAATGAAGGGGAATGTCTGCTCCAAGATTATCGAGAATCCAGCCCACTTCCTGCTTAATTTCGTCGCTGCTGTCATTGAGCGTGGGAATCAACAGTGTTGTTATCTCAAAATGTACTTCGGTTTCGTTCTTGAGTCGTTTTAGCGTTTTTAAAACCGGTTCAAGATGAGCTTTGCTTTGTTTAACATAAAATTCATCGGTAAATGCCTTTAAATCAACGTTTACACCGTGAATATGCGCGTAAAAATCGTGAAATGCAACATCGGAAATATACCCGTTTGATACCGCTATGCTGCGAATCTGCTTTGGCAACGCTGCTTTACTGATGTCAATGGCATATTCCGCCCAAATCGTCGGCTCGTTGTATGTGTATGAAATCGTTTGGCAATCGTATTTAACTGCAAGTTCAACCACCTGCTCAACGGTTAAATCGCGTGACATTTTCGTGTTTGCACGTGCAAAGGAAATGTCGTGGTTTTGACAGAAGGAGCATTTCAGGTTGCAACCGGCATTTCCGAGTGAAAAACTCTGCGTTCCGGGCAGGAAATGATACAGAGGTTTTTTCTCGATGGGGTCAATTGCAACGGCGGTCGGGTGATTGTATCCAAGCTGTTTCAACTCGCCATTTACATTCATGCGCAGAAAACAAATACCTACATTGCCGTCTTTTATCACACATTTGTGCCGACACAATTCGCATTGAACAACGTTGTCCTCAAGTTTATGCCACCATCTTGCAGCTTGATAATTCATGTTAAAAACCCATCAGTTTTTCCAGTAATTACCCAGAATACACAAAAATGAGAAAAAATTCAATAAAACACCCAAGATGGAATCAATGAAGGATGCGAAATTAATGATGATTTTTTACGATGCCTTGTTGAGAAAACCGCCGATACGCTTAAATCGCACTGTTTTCTTACTAACGAACTTCAGCCCGATTATTTTGTTGTCATTCTCGGATTTTATAAATGATACCGTTCCTGTAACTTCGAGAGATTCATCAGGAAGCTGAATTAATGCCGGTATCGTTTGACCCATTAAAACTCTCGAATTAGCTTGTACCTCAATTAATATGCCATTTTCCGATAAATCCCTGCCATGAGCGGGTATCGGCATATTATCGATTCGCATCAGAACAGGAATCGAAACTTCAGCCCTTTTCTCTCTTCGCTTATTTACACATGTCATACTAATGAAGTCTAATGCGTCAGCCAATGTTTTCCGGATTTGCTCTGTAGAAATCGGTCTTGCTATCTGGCTGAAAATTTTACTTTTTACTGCTTTATCGATGCTTTCTTTCGAAGTAACAGCGATTATCGGCATTACAAGAATAAGGCATTGTGCATGATTCACAACCGAGAGAATTTCAACGTCTGCAACAGTCAAATCCACTACGAGAACGTCAAACACACCTGTTTCAATCAGCATTTTCGCCCTGTTAACATCACTCGCGATAATTACTTTGTGTCCAGAACCTTTATAAAATGCTTTCAGAAAATATGCCGATTTCCCCCTTAAATCTGCAATGAGAATATTCGCCATATTTTGCTCCTTTTTCTATCTAAAATCGCACTTCTGCACATGCGAAATTTATCGGCTTCTTTACAAAAATCTTAATTCCGATTTCAAAGTTAAAATTTTTCTCTGCTCAGTCGATTAGTCTTACAAACTAAAATTGCGGATTCCGAAAAGCAAAATTTTGGTGTACGCATTAGTAAATTGGAGATGCGATATGAATATGCCAGTACGTAAAACAGCGACCTCAGCAAAAGCGAAAACAACGGCTTCCGCGAATGCGAAAACAGCGAAAATTGCGGATTCTGCGAAAGAAGCGAAAGCTGCAATTTCAGCAAATGCAAAAGCAGCAGCTTCAGCGAAGATGATAGGATTAAAGGCGAATAAACCTGTGCATCTGAGACCCACAAAGATTTTCCAGAGCGATAATGAGCAGGTTGACAGAGTGAATAAAGCTCTGTTCAGAATTTCAAAGAAGGATAAAGTAAAACCTTCCGACAGATCGCTTCTAACCAAGATAAATTCCACCAAAAAGCGAATGAAGGATAAATCAACAGCAAGACTTGAAAAAGCGTTAACAACAATAAAAGGAGATACAAAGCCTGAAGTGCTTAGCATGGAGAATCCTCTCGAAATGATTAATCAGGACGGGATGCAGACTTTCGCCCTTGGTAGATACATGGTGTATCAAAAGATTGCTGCGGGTGGAATGGGCACAGTTTACCAGGCTTTCGACCAGGATTTAAACAGGGTTGTCGCGCTTAAAGTGCATCATAAAAACTCTGACCCCACAAAAGATACATTGATGAGTTTTGTCGAGGAAGCGCGTATCACCGGTCAGCTTGAGCATCCGAGTATTGTACCTGTTTACGATATCGGATTTACGGATGACAAGCGTGTTTACTATACGATGAAGCTTGTTCGAGGAAGGTCTATTCGTGAAGTTATAGAAAATCCAAGAAAGGGCAAGCGCGGCGGAATTCGTGAAAAACTGTCGATGTTCAAGCGTATGCTGGAAGCCCTGTCCTATGCACATTCCAAGGGTGTCGTGCACCGCGACATTAAGCCTGAGAACATAATGGTAGGCAAATTCGGCGAAGTGTTAGTGATGGACTGGGGACTTGCGATAATTGTCGACCAAATTAACAGAAAATCGAGAACACTGAAGGAAAAATCTGACAGACTTGAAAATATCATGAAACTTTTTTCGCGTAAAATCGGCGGGATTTCAATTGCCGGCACACCCGGTTATATGTCACCTGAGCAAGCTGACGGTAACCTGATGGATATTGATGCAACAAGCGATGTCTATGCACTGGGTGCGCTACTTTACAATCTGCTTACAGGAAAGCTCCCGTTTAGGAAGCAATTTGAGACAGCAAAAACCGACCTTGAGATTTTGCAGATAATTAAAGCGAATTTATACACACCTATTTCCGAACTTAAACTCGAATTCCCAATGCCCTCAGATATTGAATCGATAATCTATAAAGCGATGGCAGACGACAAAAAAGAAAGATATCAAAATGCCAAGGAAATGCTTAACGACATTGAAAGATATGAGGAAGGCTTGATACTGTCAGCGGAGAAATCGACGATTTCAAGACGTATCGGGAAATTTATCAAAAGGCACAAAAAACAGTTTATTTTGACGATTCTTATTATGTTGCTAACAACTGCTGCGATTTTTGCGCCAATATATGCTTATAAGAGGCAACAGCAGATACAACTTCAACAGACTCGAAGTAAAGTTGAATCTCTTAACGAAATCGCGAAAAATTACTTGGAACTCGGTTATCTTGAGCAAGCAAGTGAGGAAATCAATAAATCTCTGGCTCTAATGTCCAATAATCTTGCTTCTGTTGTTATTTCAAAACGCCTTGAGCAGATGATTTACGAAGAACAGGTCGAAAGCGAGCGGAAATTCAAGCTTGAGCGGAAGTTGTACCATTTTGACCTTGCAAACGCGTTTCTTAAAGAAGCCAAGAACCTCTATGCAACTTATACGGATAAGATAATCGAGCTTACGAATTCTCAGAAAAAACTTTCGGTTGCAAATTATTACAAGCTTCAACCAGCATTCATTGAGATTCGACAGCTTCTGTCAAGCGCGAAAACAAAAGCGCAGAAATCGATTGAACATGCTCATATTGCAGGTGAATTCGGCGCGGAAGTGGTAGAAAGCATTGGTGAAAACTATCTGACACTTTATATGCTTGCAAAAGAATTGAAAAATACTGCACAATCCAATGCGTATAGAAGTGAGTTATGCGAACTTTTCAAGAGCATCCCCGAGCTTCGGGAACAGCTTATCGAGCGCAGACCTGTGAAAATCGAGGGTTTGTCGAAGGGAAGCTGGCTTTACTTTACAGCAGCATACATACAAACATACAAAGGTTCGAATCCGCATATCAATGAAAATACCGCCAAAGCAAGTGAAATATGGGATACAGACCTGATTTCATTATCGGAATCCGATTTACTCGATAAAAATTTCATTAATGATAGATTCAAAGATTTGAGCCAACCGCTTGAATTGTGCGAGGGTTCGTATGTAATTATGTTTTATTCGACTGAAGCGAAAAAAGTATTCAAACTACCGTTTATCGTAACCTCAAAATCAAACAGTGTCAAACTTGATGAGACTTCGATATTAAGAAGCTTCCTAAACGATGAATTTGTGTATGTTCCCGCAGGTATGTTCTGGCAGGGTGGTGAACCTGAACTTACAGGCGAGTTGATGGCTGCCAAAGTCCTGTTGCCCGACTATTTCATCAGCAAACACGAAATCACATTCGCTCAATATACCGAGTTTCTAAACGCGCTAATCCAATCAATTGGGCTTGAAGAAACATACAAACGGGTGCCTAAAATCGATGAATCCTATGTTATTGAGCCTGATAATACCGGAAAATTCATGCCCTCTGATGAATTGAAGAATCTGCCTGTTTTTGCGGTCTCATTCTACGATGCCCAGCAATACTGCAAATGGCGGTCGCAAAAAGAATGCAAGGAATATCGACTGCCAACCGAACTCGAATGGGAAAAGGCAGCACGCGGAATTGACAACAGGACATATCCTTGGGGTAATGTTTTCTCATCCGATTATTGCAATATGCTCTACTCGCGCAATGTGCCTGAACTCTTTGAAGTGTACAAATACCGTAGATTCTTCAAGAAAGATGTCTCACCTTTCGGCGTATTCGATTGCGCAGGTTCTGTTGCTGAGTGGACGAGTACAACACTTGAGGTTAGCACAACCGATTCAATCGACATGGAAGCTATCATCAAAGGCGGAAGCTGGAGCTGGGAAGAGCCGACAACCCGCTGCGCCTACAAATACGCAATTGACACGCTTACGAAGAATACTGCGATAGGATTTAGAATTGCATTCAGTGCGAATAAGCCTGAATAATTAATTTGTGCACCCATGCACAATAATTGATGCGACGGAACTTTCACTGTAAAATCAGGCAATTCTGTGAAATTTGCAAAGGGGACGCAAAGAAAAAAATTATTCCGGGATGCCGAAGAGCTGAATCCAATATTTCCCCGCGCTGCCGATGCCTACCTCGGTTAATTTCGAATTCATTATGTTCTCATTGTGCTCTTGAGAAAAAATCCAATTCATCATTATCGTTTCAGCACTATCATCTTCGTTAGCGATTTTCTGAAGGTTCTCAGCAATCAATTTGGGTTTGTAGCCGTAGATTTTAGAACGCTCAGCAGGTGATGAACCGTCTTTGCCTTTATGAGTCAATTTATCGTGCTTATTAAGGATAAATGCATGGTCACTTGATGCTTTTGTCAGCGATGAAACCGCCAGTAACCTTGCAAAACCGAGCACTTCGCGAAAATCATTTAACTCGATTAAAACAGCTTTTTCCTTGCTCGATAGCATCGAGAATTTTGCATTTTTCTCGCGATTCTCTAAATTGAGCTTGTTATGTTTTTTATTGACATAAGCCCCAAGCTCAGAAGATTTCAGGTATGATTCTAGTTTTTTCTTCATCCCGTCAGCACAAACTTTGTATCGTTCCGAAATTTTATAATAATTCACTATCTCCGACAAAATTTCGAGAATTTTGAAATGGTCTTTCACATATTTGTTTCGAGCAAAATAATCTATGCTTGTCGGCTGGTAGAATATACCTTTGATTAACGTTAGGTTTTTCTTGATTGAATCATTGTTTTTTTTGCTGTATTTTTTGAGAAGTTTGAGGAGCTTGGCTCTCAGCGATTTCACGTCTCGCCCGACTGTTGATACAATCTTCTTTTTCTGTTTTTCATCGGAAAGCATGCTGATAATCCGCAGATACTGCCAGATAGCGTATTCTTTGACGACCGTTTCACCACCTTTTATGAAAGGTTTGAATGTTTTTTTCAAATCCTTCGGTTTGGCGAGAACTTTCGCGACCAATTCAACAATATGAAATCTAAGATAACCGCTTTGTGCTTCAATGTTACTGCGCTTAATCTTAAATGCCTGTTCGAAAAGTTTTTTTGCTTCATCAAGTTCATTTCGTTGCAGTCTATCGTTTGCTTCCATGCAGAGATTTTCCGCTCTGAACAATCCTCCCTGCATTGAACTTGCATCAATTCGCGGATTTTCCGGATTAATTTTTGTTACTTTTTTTGTAAGTTCTTCAGGTAGATATATCTTCTCACCGAAAGCTTCAAACAGATTATTACCTCTATCAGCACAGGTTATGTACACAAAATCGTCGAGTATGATAACCTCTGCGGATGCAGGATTTATTAGAAATATTGAAAGAATTGTTAGCAATGTGGAAATTGAGCAAAGTTTTTTCATTTTACCCTCAAAATTAAATCGGCTACTTAAAATAACATATTTTGCTATGTTTTACGTAATTGAAAAGGGTGAAAATAAGTATCCTATTCTGATGATGTTTCAATCTTACCTTCAATCGATTTGTTTTGCTCTTCCTTGAGTTTCTTGATAAGTTTCTTATCAAAAGTCTGGTTTCACCTGGTTTCCGTCAGTTTTTCGTCAACTCGCTCCTGCAATTCGCTTGTTTCGTTAGATTTAATGCGGCTTTTTGAGCTTTCGCTGAAACTGGTGCTTTCAAAGGGTTTCGGCTTGGTTAAATCTTGTTTAATTGTTGAGTACAAGAAATTGACAAGGTCAGATTTGAACGAGAATACAGTTTGATAACGTTTTCGCTTTGTAATATGCATCGCTTTGAGAATTATTGTCTCCAACTTTGGATCAATATTTGGAACAAGCTCAGATGGACGTGGAAAATTACCGGTTCGAATATCATTTATGAGCTTCCAGACATCGCGCTCGATAAATGGGGGTCTGCCGGTGATAATTTCGTAACAGATTGCGCCAAGGGCATAAATATCAACACGTTCGTCGATATGCTCAGCCTTGCCCGTTGTTTGTTCAGGAGGCATATATGTCGGAGTGCCAACAACCTGACCGTCATTGGTTTCTGAGGCAATAATCTCGGCTTTTGATGATGAAACAACGGTTTCCG
>JAIOTL010000417.1 GCA_021106775.1 Planctomycetota bacterium
AAGATTATTGCACAAACACAAAACAATATCAATTCCGAATAGCAAGCTGGAGATAAAGTGCCTATTGATTTATTTGATTTTACAGCGGAGCTGTTACGTAAGGTAGCCCCGTGTTCCAACACGGGATTACAGGAAAAACCATATCATTCTTTTCCCCCACCCCGCATGCTTTTGGCGTGCGGGGTGGGGAGTATGGAATGCTTTATTTAAGCCCATGCTAGAGCATGGGGCTACCAAACATTATCACTTTGCGATAAAACATAGGGATTGCTTCACTTCGTTCGCAATGACATCTGTGAAAATGGAGTTGAAATTTCTGCAACAAATATGACTGAAAGTCCGTATTTTTCTGGTAATTATGTATATATGATGTAATATCCACAAAGATAAATCTAACGAGGCTTAAATGAGCAATCAGCAGGATAACGGGAATAAAAAATACAAAAAGACAAAGAACAAACCTTCGACAACATACGGCGCAGATGCGATTCAGGTTCTGGAAAGTATTGAAGCGATTCGCACGCGACCTGGAATGTATATCGGCGACACATCTTCAAAAGGCTTGCATCACCTTATTAATGAGGTTGTTGACAACTCGGTTGACGAGCATGTCGCAGGCAATTGCAACAGCATAATTATCCGGTTTGAGCCTGATGATTCCGTTACAATCATCGACGACGGTATTGGTATTCCGGTTGGTATGCACAAGTCGGGCAAACCTGCTGTTGAAGTTGTATTCACCAAGCTTCATGCGGGCGCAAAATTCGGCGATGAGAACAGTCCGTATAAGTCGACCGGTGGATTGCACGGTGTTGGTGTTACTGCTGTCAACGCCGTTTCAGAATGGCTGAACGTCAAGGTTTATCGCGATGGTGAAATTCACGAGATGGAATTTTCCCGCGGATTCGTTACGGAATCTCTGAAAAAGGTTGGTGATACTGACAGAAACGGCACAACCGTTACATTTAAGCCTGACCCACAAATGTTTTCAGTCCTCGAATTTGATTTCCGCATCATTGCCAACCGTTCTCGAGAGCTTTCATTTCTAAACCCAGGACTTAAAATCGTTGTAATCGATGACCGTGAAGATGAACCTAAGCAAGTGGAATTTTACACGGATGAGGGGCTTACGGAATTTGTAACCTTCCTCAACGAGAATAAAGATGGACAAATCCCCGCCAAACCCGTGTTTATCGCGGGTGAGCATCCTTTAGTCGATGATAACCCGAACATTATTTTAATTGTCGAGGCAGCATTTCAGATTCATAACGGATATGACGAAAATCTTTACAGCTATTGCAACAACATACACACATACGACGGCGGAACGCATTTGACAGGTTTTAGAACCGCAATAACCGGCACTCTGAACCAATACATGAAAGACAACAAAATTCTGAATCCAAAAGATACTGTCCCTGAAGGTCAGGACTATCGCGAAGGATTAACCGCAGTTGTGTCAATTAAGCATCCTTCGCCGTCTTTTGAGTCGCAGACAAAGGTAAAACTCGTCAATCCTGAGGTCGCTGGCGTTGTCCAGAAAGTCATCAACGACGGTTTGAAGGCGTATCTTGAGGAAAACCCGAAAATTGCAAAGAGTATTATCTTAAGAGCATCGAGAGCAGCGGAAGCACGCAAGGCAGCACGTCAAGCAAGAGACCGAATCAAGCGCAAGGACGTCATGAACACCGTCGGTATGCCCGGAAAACTCTCCGACTGCCACAGTCGCGACAACGAGAAAACAGAGGTGTTCCTGGTTGAGGGTGATTCTGCAGGCGGGTCTGCGAAACTCGGTAGAAATTCGGAATTCCAGGCGATTCTACCCCTGCGAGGCAAGATTCTCAATGTCGAAAAAGCAACGCTCAGCAAAATGTACCAAAATAATGAAATTAAAACCATCGTACAAGCGCTCGGCATACAAATATCTACCTTGCAGACCGATGATGATGAAAATTCCAATGAAAACAGCAATTCAGAAGAAGATGATAAAAAACGTCGATACGGCAAAGTTATAATCATGACAGATGCTGATGTTGACGGCTCGCACATTCGCACCCTGCTTTTAACGTTCTTCTTCCGGTATATGCCGAATCTCGTGCGCAACGGAAGACTTTATCTGGCGCAGCCGCCGCTTTTCAAATTCGCTAAAAAGAAAACAAAACAAAGTCAATATATTAATTCCACCGAGGAGCGCGATCGCCTGCTGCTCAACTGGGGCATCGATTCCGCCAAGCTCATAATTAAAGAGACCGGAAAAGTTATTGAGAAAGCACATTTGAAAGACCTTCTTGAGCGGGTTAATCAGCTTGAACGTGAAGAGCGCCTGCTAAAGAAGAAACACCTATCGCTGCAATGGTTCGTCGCCAACCGACACCCTGAATCCAAAGCGTATCCAAACTCAGTTATCATTGATGATGAGAAACACATCGTGTTTTACACAAACGAGGAATTTCACAGGTTCCAGGAAGAACATCCTGATGCGAAGATTGAAGATGAGTTTACTTCGTCATTTAGCAGCGAAAAAAACCGACTTTTGCACATAAACCTTGAGAAAATCAAGCGTCGTGCGTCGGAAGTGCTTGCAAAGATTGAAATTCTGGGATTCAAGCAGGAACTTATCATCAACGGCAATAATGGCAAAACCAAGAAGGCATCGCCGTTCGAAATCATCTCTGACAACCGCCAGATCGACATTCACTCGCTTTGGGATGTGCTGCGCGAAATTCGCAACATCGGCGCGGAAGGCATCGAGATCAGCAGATACAAAGGTTTGGGTGAAATGAATGCTGATGAACTCGGCGTAACGACCATGGCACCTGAAACACGGACGCTTCTACAGGTTGACATTCAGGATGCGTCGGAAGCGGATAGAGTTTTCACCGTGCTGATGGGTAGCGAAGTTGAGCCACGCCGCGATTATATCGAGAAAAACGCCGCCGAGGTCAAAAACCTCGACATCTAACTCAACAATAACTCACTTTACCCGCTATATACTTTCCATACAAAAAAGACCGAAGCAATCGCCCCGGTCTTCTGTAACATTCGTATTTGTAATTATTAGCGTTCTAAAGTTAGTATTTGATGATAATTTCGCCATTACCGCTTCTTACACCTTGTGTATGAGCTACGCCAGTTGCGCCAACTGCGGTAAAGCTGCTTCCGCCGCCACCGCCAGCCCAGACGCCGCCGCCACCGCCATAATGTCCGCCACCGCCACCAGCACCGATTCCACCGCCAGCAACGCCGCCATTTCCAAGAGTGCCAGGTTGTCCTGTTCCCCAACCTGGGAAGTTGCCACCTGCGCCACCAGCAGACTGTGTGCCACCTTTGCCAGCTCTGGCATGACCAACACTATTATTCAATGCTGAGCCTGCTTGACCTGTCAAACCGCCACCATTACCACCTTGATTGCCGCCGCCGTCGTAGCCAGCACCACCACCACCACCAGATGTAACAATTCTGTCTGATAATGCAGTACCACCTGAACGTAAGTCGGATGCGCCGCCACCGCCGCCGCCATTATACACTGAACTGTAATTATTCGAATTTGCGCCGCCATTCCATCCACCTTGACCTGGTGATGCTCCGCCATTTCCACCTTTGCCACCGACATAAATATGTACAGTACTGCCAGGTGTAACTGCGACTGTTGCTTGCACTCTGCCACCTTTTCCGGCAGCATACGGTAAGTTAGACGGACTGCTATTTCCACCTTCAGCACCGAAGCCATCAACGACTATGCTTGAAACACCTGCAGGAACAGGCCATTGCTGTGCTGAACCTGTGTACGAGAATGTGCGAGAGACTTCGTCTCTTCCTTCGCCATCGAGTGAAATATCCCAGGGTGTTACTTCATTTGTGCCATCATGTACAAAAGTTAATGTGTCGTCGTAAACCGTGTTTGCAATGGGTGCGAATTTAATCGCGAGTATGATTTTTGCGCCAACAGCGATAAGTTGCGGGAAATTGATAACATTACCGTTGGAATCCTTCAAAGAATCAACTGTAAATACTGTTCCAGTTGTCATAGTTGCTGAAGTTACTGTTAACGGATCGATACCGGTGTTTTCAATTTCACAAATCTGAGTTGCAGGAAGAGTAGTTGCAACACTTCCGAAATCCCACGGTGAAGCCTGGCTGAGAGTAATCTGCGGGTCAACATCAATTGCTATACCTTCAACAATGTACACTATCGGATTGCCTTCATTTACTGCATTATGATGGATTTCAAGGTTTGCATCAAAGTTACCGATAACAACAGGTTCAAACGCAATTGAAATCGTTTTTGTCGCTCCTGGAGTAATATTAATTGGTGTGGGTCCACCAGCGGAAATGCTGTAAACCGTTGCTCCCAAACCGGTAAAAGAAAGATTGTTGATTACCAAATCAGCGGTTCCAACATTTTCAATATCCAAATCATGCGTGTGAGTGCGGTTAATCAGTTTTTTATCGAATTTAAATGTAGTATCCGAAAGCACGATTCTTGCAACTGCCAGACCGTTACCTTCCAAGTCAACCTCTTTTGCTTTGGTTGAAGCATCGTGGACAAACGTGAGAATACCTGCAATGGGACCTGCTGCAGTCGGCGCAAACATGATAGACAGAGTATGTTCCGCGTTATTGGCGAGATTTATCGGCAGATTTCCTCCAGAAGTGATTACGTAATTATTTGTGCCCGAAATCGTAATGTTCGAGATGATCATCGGTTTTCCGAACTTGTTTTTGAGAACAACATCAATTGAAAATGTGTCACCGATGTTCACAGTGCCGAAATCGAGCTTGCTGGGCGTGAGCTTCAGCGTTTTCGACTCTGAAGAACAGCCAACATAAATCGTAAAAGCAAAAAACATCAGGCAAAGTAGGACAATCTTGGACTTGTTATTCATAATCTTCCTCATAAAAAAAGTTAAAAAGGTGCAAATCGCAATTTAGTATTAATTGATACTGTTAAGATGTTTAGTTATTTTAAAAAGAATTGTTCTGAAAATTTATATTATTCCTGATTTTACATATAATATTGTTCAA
>JAIOTL010000268.1 GCA_021106775.1 Planctomycetota bacterium
ACAACGCTGCCTCAGCAGTTGAATTCGTCGGACCGCCGGAATGTCATATAAATCTCGCTCATGCAACAACTTACCTGGCATGTTCCGAGAAATCCAACGCCGCCTGTACTTCTCTTGGTGCTGCCATGAGCGACCTCGATGAAATAACACCTGACCCGATTCCACTTCATCTGCGCAATGCACCAACACAGCTAATGAAGGATTTCGATTATTCAAAAGGATATCAATATCCGCATGATTTCCCCGAACACTGGATTCCTGAGTTTTATTTGCCTGAAAATATGCGCGATAAAGTTTATTACAACCCTACTTCTCAGGGACGAGAAAAAATAATCAAACAGCGCATCGAAAAATTGCGGAAAATGCGGGATGAAAAACTCACAAAACATCAGCAAAACAACAACAAAGAAGATTGACACAACATTTACATGATGAATTACTCAAAATGAGCTTGAAAAGGTTTTGAAACTCAGCTTTTCTTACTAAAATCATCCGAGCGATAGGACAGGCATCTTGCCTGTCATTGATGAAGATGTTCGCAGGGAGACAGGCAGGGATGCCTGTTCTACTAAAAGCAGCAAAGATTAATTGACTCACAAGGAGAAACCGATGAATGAAAACCTGAAAAAACAACTCGTAGAATTAAATGCAAATCCACTCGTTCGACATCTGCAAAAGCTCCCGCAGGAATTCACGCGCGAAGACCTGATGAATTACGTCATCGATAACGAAATTAAACGCATACATTTTAGGTACGTTGACCTTAACGGCAGGCTGAAAGAGCTTAAACTCCCTATCAACAACAAATATTACCTCGAAAGAATTTTGAGCGAAGGTGAAAGAATCGACGGTTCAAACCCGTATAAAGGCATCATTTCAGGTGGTAATTCTGACCTTTACATTGTCCCTATTTATCATCTGGCATTTCAGGACCCGTTCAATTTCGACGCTCTGCATATTTTCTGTAGAACACTCGGTTCCGAGGGAAAACCTTTGGAAATGATACCTGACAACGTCATTGCCAAGGCACATAAAAGGCTCAAGGATAAAACTGGAATCTCCATGAACGCACTCGCTGAGCTTGAATTCTTCCTCATTTACGACCCAGAAGACCGTTTTCCCGTAGAATCTCAACGCGGTTATCATGAATCGATGCCTTTTGTCAAGGGAAGTCCGGTTGTTGACGACATTCTGAACATCGTTACTGCAATGACAGGTCATGTAAAATATTGTCATAGTGAAGTCGGTTTTATCAAAACGCTTCAGTCAGAAGACCCTGAACTTGACGGTAAATGTCTTGAACAGTTTGAGCTTGAGTTCAATCCCGCTCCGCTTGAAGATATGGCAGCATATGTCGCCATGGCAAAGTGGGCAATTCGCATGATTGCGGACAGCTACGGCATGAGTGTTACTTTTTCGCCCAAACTTGCGGAAGGTGAAGCAGGTTCAGGTTTACACATTCACATGGAATTGATGAAAAACGAAAAGAACATCGTTCTTGATGATGCAGGTGAATTGACGAAAGAAAGTCTGGCGGTTATCGGCGGATTGATGAAAATGTCGAAATCTTTGACTGCGTTTGGAAATACTGTCGCAGCATCTTACTTGCGTTTCACACCGCATCAGGAAGCACCCACAAAAATATGCTGGGGTAAAAGCAATCGTTCCAGCCTTGTGCGTATCCCCCTTGGATGGGGCACATTGAAGCATCTTGCAGGCCAGTTCAATCCTCAGCAAAATGTAGATTTCAATGATGTCATGGGTCGTGCAACGTTTGAATTCCGTGTGCCTGACGGCTCAGCAAACATGTACTTATTGCTTTCCGGTCTTGCTGTTGCTGCCTATCATGGTCTCACAAAGCCCGAAGTTGCCAAGCTCGCAGATGAATTGATGGTTACAGGCGATATTTTTGCACCTGAAAACGCTGAAACACTCGCAAAACTTGAAGATTTACCATTCAATTGCTATGAATCCGCACAAGCCCTCAAGACTGAACGGGATTTATACCAGGAAAACAATATTTTTCCTCAAATCCTTATCGACAGAATGATTGAAATGCTTGAAGCACAGAATGACAAGGATTTGAATGAGAAATTGCAGAATATGGATTCGCAAGAACGCTTGCAACTCGGCAGAAAAATAATGCATAAATTCATCCACATTCAATAATTGGTCTAACAAATTGACTTGCTATCGATGATTTGCCTTTTATCTAAGGTAACAAAGTTCGTATAAACCGGAACAAACAACAGCAACTCCTTAAAGTTCAACGTGTGATAATCAAGATTGGAATGTCATGTTAAAACAGATATTGAATTCATAACAGTCGGCTTAGATCGGCTGTCTTTATGTAAAAACCAGATTTTGGTTGTTGAAATTATATTATTAATAAACAAAACAAATTATTTTATACTATGTATACTGATTACTATCATTATTTAGGGGGATGTATGAAAAATCGTATTGTTTTCAATCTTACATTAATTGTCTTATTCGGACTAATACTAAGTTGTTCTTCTGAGTCGAAATCACTCAGCACAAGCCCGAATAAGCTTGATTTCGGCAACGTCAACCTCGGTGATTACGCTGAGCTTTCACTCGAGTTAAAAAACAAGTATGGCAAAGACATACTCATTTCCAACCTTGACATTAGC
>JAIOTL010000032.1 GCA_021106775.1 Planctomycetota bacterium
CGAAGACCTTTGTGTTGCCGGTAATTGCAGAATCTGTGTTGTCGAGATTGAAGGCAATAAACTTTTGCAAGCTTCTTGTGCAGTACCTGTTTCAGAAGGGATGAATATTAGAACCAATTCAACCAAGGTCAGACAGGCTAGAAAAGATATTATTGATATGCTTCTTTCGGAGCATGAAGGAGAGTGTACAACGTGCTTTAAGGCTCCAGTTTGCGAACTCAAACAGATTTCTATTGATTATGCAAGCGATGAAAATCCTTTTATTGATATCTCACTGAAACATGATATTGATCGCTCTTCACCTGCAATTCAGTTTGATAGAAGCAAATGCATTAAATGTCAACGCTGTGTAAGAACTTGTTCCGAGCTTCAGCAGGTTAGCGCATTAACAATGGCATATAAAGGACAAGATGTAACTGTTGATACATTTATGTCACATCCGCTTGCAACGGTTGTATGTACTAACTGTGGACAATGCACAAATCGCTGTCCAACCGGAGCACTGGTTGAACGCAATTACGTCGAAGAAGTCTGGAATGCTCTAGGTGATCCAGAGAAACATATTGTTGTTCAGACTGCACCTGCAGTTCGAGTTGGACTTGGTGAAAACCTTGGATTCGAAACAGGTTCGCGAACTACGGGACAGATGGTTTCTGCACTTCGCAGACTTGGGTTTGATGCAGTTTTTGACACAAATTTCACCGCAGACTTGACAATCATGGAAGAAGGCACAGAACTTCTGACTAGATTGAAACAAGCTCTCGTCGAGAAAAAGGATGTCAAACTGCCAATGTTCACTTCATGCTCACCAGGCTGGGTAAAATTCATTGAACATCAATTTCCTGAGCTTCTAGATAATCTTTCAACCTGTAAATCACCGCAACAGATGTTTGGACCACTTGCAAAAACATATTACGCCCAGAAAGTTGGTGTTGACCCGAAAGATATGATTGTGGTTTCAATTATGCCTTGTACTGCGAAAAAATTTGAGGCGGATCGTCCTGAAATGAGGGACAGCGGATATAAGGATGTTGATTATGTCCTGACAACGCGCGAGCTTTCAATGATGATTAAACAAGCTGGAATTGAATTTACTGAGCTTGAAGATTCAGCTTGTGATAGTCTTCTTGGTCAGCACTCTGGAGCAGGAGTTATCTTTGGTGCAACCGGTGGAGTTATGGAAGCTGCACTTAGAACGGCATATGAAATTATAACAGGACGCCCAGTTCCTTTTGAAAATCTTAATATTATTCCTGTGCGAGGTATGGAAGGCATCAGAGAAGCAACAATAAAGATTGAAGGACTCAAACCTGAATGGAGCTTCCTTGAAGGTGCTGAGTTGGAAGTAGCAATTGGTCATGGGCTGAAGAACGCAAATCAGCTAATGAAACAAGTAAGCGAAGGTAAATCACCTTATCATTTCATAGAAATAATGGCTTGCCCGGGTGGATGTCTAGGTGGTGGTGGACAACCTGTGCCTACAAATGCTGAAATTCGCTCAAAACGTGCAAATGCAATTTATGAAGAAGATGAATCACTACCAATTCGAAAATCACACGAGAATCCGGAAATAGCACACATTTACAATGATTTTCTTACTGAGGGTCCGCTTGGACATAAATCTCATGAACTTCTGCACACAAAATACACAAATCGCAGTAATAAGAATTCTTAGATTCGCTGTCGTTTAATAATGTGGGGAGTTCGTTTGGACTTCCCCTTTTTTTGCTGAATAAATACTGATATTGATTGTTGTTATTATATTGATGGAGAAAAGAATGATTATCAACGAGAAAAAAATTCTGTCGGAGTTAAAAGCACCTTTGGATGTATCCCGTGTACATGTTGAGGAGGTTCTGCTTAAAGCACGCGAACTAAAGGGAATTGATTACAACGATGTGCTTACGCTTCTAAAAGTTGAAGATTCAGAACTTCTGGCTGAGGTATATAAAACAGCAAATTGGTTAAAAAACGAGATATATGGAAATCGTCTTGTTTTGTTTGCACCGTTGTATATTTCGAATTTGTGTAATAATGAATGCTTGTACTGTGCGTTTCGTGCAAAAAACAAAGAATTAGCACGCAAAGTGCTTACTCAAGATGAAATTGTTGAGGAGACGAAAGCTCTTCTGGAACAAGGGCATAAACGAGTGCTGTTGGTTGCTGGTGAATCATATCCTAAAGAAGGATTGGATTTTGTGTTCAAAGCTATTGATTCCGTTTATTCTGCGCGGGTGGGAACAAATAATATTCGTCGAATTAATGTGAATATTGCGCCCTTGAATGTTGAAGAATTTAAACTTTTAAAGAGTAAAAATATTGGCACATATCAGCTTTTTCAGGAAACTTATCATCTAGATACCTATAATAATTTGCATGTCGGTGGACCGAAATCGGATTACAATTTTAGACTTGAAACTGTTGACAGAGCTTTCGAAGCAGGATTTGACGATCTGGGGATTGGAATTTTATTTGGTTTGTATGATTGGCGATATGAAATTTTAGCGTTGCTATCACATATTAAACATTTGGAAAACAAATTCGGTGTTGGACCACATACAATTTCTGTACCAAGGATAGAGCCAGCGTTGAATTCAGAAGTAAGTTACAATCCACCTTATGTGGTTAATGATGAAGATTTCAAGAAAATTATCGCAGTTCTGCGAATTGCAGTTCCATATACGGGCATTATTTTAAGTACGAGAGAAACAAGCGCAACACGAAAATTCGCATTTGATTTAGGGATTTCGCAAATCTCAGCTGGCTCGCGCACTAATCCTGGTGGATACAACGAAGAAGATGTTTCCAATGGTATGGAAGAACAGTTTTCTCTTGGTGATACCCGACCGTTGCTTGAAGTGATAAAAGATGTAGTTGATTCGAAATATATTCCGTCTTTCTGCACTGGTTGCTATCGGTTAGGTCGAGTTGGTAAGGATTTTATGGATTTAGCCAAGCCTGGACTTATCAAGGAGCACTGCCTGCCCAATGCGATGTTTACGTTTGCTGAATACTTACATGATTTTGCTGATGTTGAACTGAAGAAAAGCGGGTTTGAGTTAATTGAAAACATGATTCAAAATGATATTTCGAATATAAAACTCCGGCAAAATGTAATAGAAAAATTGCATGAAATTGAACTTGGAAAACGAGATATATATCTTTAGGATTAAAATGAAATATGACTCAATCGACTTTGATAATATCGATAAAATCGAAATGCAAAAGATTCTCTCAATTTCATCAAAAAATGAGTTAGAGAAACTATATCGCGCTGCACATAAGATAAAACATGATAATGTAGGAAAAAAGCTATATTTACGTGGTTTAATTGAGTTTTCTAATTTATGTCAAAAAGATTGTCTATATTGTGGACTTAGATGCAGTAATAAAACTGTAAATAGGTATGAATTAACTACCGAAGATATTTTACAGGCTGTTGAAATAGCACATAAATATAAACTAGGGTCTCTGGTGTTGCAGTCGGGAGAAAGATCAGATAGGAAGTTCATCAATTGGGTTACTGAAATTCTATCAACAATTCGAGAAAAATATAATGATGAGTTTCACATAACCTTATCAAGCGGTGAACAAAATTATAAAACATATAAAAAGTGGTTTGATGCTGGTGCAGACAGATATTTGCTGAGAATTGAAACTAGTAATCGAGAATTATATTCGAAAATTCATCCTCATAATTCGATGCACAGTTATGACCGCCGTTTAGAATGCTTGAAGTTTCTGCGTAATATCGGTTACCAAGTCGGTTCAGGTATTATGATTGCAATGCCATTTCAAACGTTGGATATTCTTGCTGAGGATTTAATGTATCTCAAGGAGTTGGATGTCGATATGGTTGGAATGGGTCCATATCTTGAGCATGCACAAGCACCACTTGCACAATATGTAAACTCAATTCCAACTATTAACGAAAGACTTGAACTTGCAATGAAATGCATAGCAGCTTTACGCATACTAATGCCGGATATCAATATCGCTGCTGCAACAGCTCTTGAGACGATATCTGAGGATGGAAAGATTTCAGCTTTATTAGCTGGTGCAAATGTTATTATGCCAAATATTACTCCAAGCCATCGAGAAGATTATTTTTTGTACGAAAATAAACCTGTAAATTATAATAATTTTGTAACTGAACTAAGAATGTTAGAGGAAAAAGTTAGTAATATTGGTGAGTCAATTGCTTTCGGAAATTGGGGAGATACTCTTCATTACATCAAGCGAAAGGGAGGCAATGAGAACTGAACGAGACTATATCGGCGAAATTGAAATACCAGATAACGCCCTTTATGGGATAAATTCAAAACGTGCAAAAAATGCTTTTCCACATGATAAAATATTTAACATTAACTGGTACAAATCACTTGGCATTGTGAAAAAGGCTATTTATTTATCATATAGTGAATTTGTAAAAAAGCTTCAGGAATTACATTCATCAAAATTAATCCCAATTACAGAATTTTCTGATGAAATTATTAATGCAATGTGTACTACATGTGATGAGATTGCAGAAGGTAAACATTTTGAAAACTTTATTGTGCCAGCAGTTTCAGGAGGTGCAGGAACTGCAATTAATCTGAATATGAATGAAAGTATCGCCAATTCCTCGTTAGTTAAATTAAACAAAATTTGTGGTGAATATAAATATATTCATCCTATTGAACACGCAAATATTTTTCAATCTACCAATGATGTTGTTCCAACTGCGTTGAAAGTTGCAATAATCAGGCTGTTAAATGAGCTTGAAGTTGCAATTGATGACAGTCGTATGAAATTTGAAAAAATGGAAAAACAGCATCGGGATACGCTGCGAATAGCTTATACTCAGATGCAGGAGGCAGTTCCATCTTCATTTGGTAGACTTTTCAGCACGTATCAGGAAGCTCTATCACGCGATTGGTGGCGGATTTCAAAGTGCTTCGAGCGTATTAAAGTTGTAAATTTGGGTGGAAGTGCAATTGGCTCAGGAATAACAGTTCCAAAATATGTAATTTTTAAGGTCATCGATATTTTACGTGAATTAACCGACCTACCCATAACTCGCGGTGATAATCTTCAGGATAATACAGTGAATTTTGATAGTTTCGTTGAAATACATGGAATTCTTAAATCTCATGCGGTAAATCTAGAAAAGATTGCTTCTGATTTTAGACTATTAACATCAGATATTTTCACTTCAAAAGCTGTTAATATAAAGCCTATATTAATTGGCAGCTCAATTATGCCAGGAAAAGTAAATCCTGTGATTAGCGAGTTTATCATAAGTATCTGCCATAAAATTTATGCGAATGACAATTTGATTAGTTCTTTATCCGCACAGGGGTGTCTGGATTTAAATGCTTATTTACCAATAATTGGAGACACAATACTGAACTCATTAGAGAATTTAATTAATTGTAACAAAACTATGCGAGAAAATCTTCTTATAGAATTGACTATTGATAAAGATGTCTCTTTGCAAAACTTATTAAAAAGTCCAACAATTACAACAGTACTTGTTTCTTATGTTGGTTATGAGAAGGCTCAGAAGCTGGCTTTATTTATGAAAGAGAATAATTGTGATATATACGAGGCAAATAAGCATGACAATGTAATTAGTGAAGAGATATTAAAAAGATTATTGTCCTCAACAGAATTATTAAAACTTGGCTTTTCTGTAAATGATATTTTGGGAGCTCAAGATGGCATTTAGTTCAATGAAACCGCATATTGGAATATTTGGTAGAAGAAATGTCGGTAAAAGTTCATTAATAAATGCAATTACTGGTCAGGATATTTCTATTGTTAGCAGTCATGCAGGAACTACAACCGACCCCGTTAAAAAAGCTTATGAGATTGGTGGAATTGGACCAGTTATATTTATTGACACTGCCGGTATTGATGACATTGGTGACCTCGGTAAAAAGCGAATTGATTCTACTAAGAAAACTATTAGAAATATAAATCTTGGTGTTATAATTATTACAAATAATGACATTTCTGAATTCGATTTGCAGATTGTGGATTATCTAACGAAGCAAAAAGCCCCTTATATATTTGTTCATAATAAGTCCGATGTATCATCAATAAGCAAGGAAATAAGAGAGAAAATACATAATAAGTTCAGTGCTGATGTAATTGATTTTTGCTCAATTAATCCAACCGAAACCCAAATGTATGATATTGTTGATGCAATTAGGAAAAATTTGCCATCGTCTGCATATAATAATCCGACAATTTTGGGTGATTTTGTTAGCTATGGTGATGTTGTTCTGCTTGTTACTCCTATTGATATTCAAGCACCAAAAGGAAGATTGATCCTTCCACAGATGCAGACAATTCGTGATGCACTTGATAATGATTGCATTGTAATGATGTCAAAGGAACGAGAAGTTGATATAGTTTTCAATAAGCTGAAAATTAAGCCTAAACTTGTTGTATGCGATAGTCAGGCGTTTTTGAAAGTAGATGCAAGTGTGCCAAAAAATATTTCATTGACCAGTTTCAGCATATTGTTTGCACGACTTAAGGGTGATTTCGACAAATTTGTTGCTGGAACTTCACATATTTCTAAACTTAACAATAATGACAATATTCTTATCATGGAATCATGCTCTCATCATATTCAGGGCGATGATATTGCTAGAGTTAAAATTCCACGATGGATAACTAATTTTACTGGTAAAAAACTCAATTTTGATGTAATTGCCG
>JAIOTL010000286.1 GCA_021106775.1 Planctomycetota bacterium
TATTTATCCGTGAGAATCTCAAGTGTCGAGCAATCCTTATATTTTTCCATTCCCGGATGTTTAATCCAGATGTTCCAATAATCGCATGGCAGATTGCTTAATTTTTCTGTTGGATTTTTTGGGAAATCCTGCTCATAAATTTTATACTTCTTCTTGTTTTCCTTGTTGTAATCCTTGAACCAGTCGCGCATACCGGCATTCCAGAGGTTGCTACCAAGGTCAGAATGCAGAAATACGATTTTCGTATCCGCGTCCATGGTGGAAAGGTCGAATTTAGATTTCGGTTCAGCATCCGGTTTATCCTTCGCTTGTGCCAGAATTTTCCCGGAATTTCCGTATTGCAGAATGAAGAACATGGCAAGTGAAACTGCGGAGATTCCAACAATCGTCAAGATTTTATACTTCATTTTTTTCTCCAGAAATTTGATATGACCTAATACTACTTCATAATGTGTTAATAATCTGCATCAATCATTGGTTGCAGTATATAAGTAATGGTTTCTGTGTCATTCCTGCGAAAGAAGGAATCCAGTATTTCTGAATTCTTCTTGTATTCGCTAGTTTCCTAATCAAGTTGTGAATGACAAAACATCATTTCAGTAATTCTGCATCAATCATCTATAAGTAGATTTTGATTGCGAAAGTTCTTAAGTCTTTTAATATCCTGCAGTTTTTCCTTGCCAAAATACCTGAGGGCGAAAACACTCGTATTTTGCGTCAGCGGGTCGTCGAGATTTGTGTATTTTTTCGCTTTTTCGAAAAGTGGTGTTGAGGGTATCGGTGAATATTCTGCCAGCATCACCCTGATACCCAAATTTGACACTTCGTTGATGCTTGTGAGTATTTCCTCAAACGGCTGTTCGGGCAAACCTACGAGTAAATATGTGATGATTTGAGTGTGTTTGAAACCAGCATGCAGAAGGTTGTCGATTGCCTTGCGAAACTCGTCAGATGTAACTTTTCCTCCTGTTTCCTGCTGACGTTCGATGTTAGCAGTCTCAAAGCCGATGTGAATCGTTTCGAACCCAGAATCTTTCAATGTTTGCGCGATTTCAGGCTTAACAAGTCTTGCGTGAAGGGCGTTTGGCGTGTGGAAACGAAGATTTTTGTGTTTTTTCAATACTTCAGCGAGGAAAGGAATCAAAGATTTTTCTGCGTTAACAAATAGCGCATCGTCATAGAACGCAATATCTCTGATTCCAAGTTCTGCGAGCCTGTCAACCTCGGAAAGCACTGTTTTCAAGGGTCTGGTGCGGAAAATAGGATTTAAAACATGCGAAGCACAATAGGTGCAACGAAACGGGCATCCGATATTGAGCTTAATCGCGCCGAACTCAAGCTTTTCATACAATTCCCAAGCAGGCAACGCGTTTTCGACATCTCCACGAGAAATTTCAATGTTTAGAAACTCCGAAAGCGGGTGAAAGTCGGTGCCAACAAGCAAATCAGGTGCTACGACCTGCAAAGCGTGTTGTTTACACAAAATCGCGTACGCACCACCGAGAATTATCGGCACGCCCTTAAAATGCTTGCGTATAATATCGCAAACTTCGAGTATTCCGGGATACCAGTACGTCATAGCGCAGGTTATCATCACAAAGTCTGGCTTTTCAACGTTTGTCAGGTATTCACGAAAACTTTTTTCAGGTAGTCCGTATCTGCAGAACGGATGCTCGATGTCTGATAAAACCTGCGGCGTCTCAATCTGCTGGCGTAAGAATTTCCCCCTGCCGAACGAACCGGTTTTCGACAGCATCTCAGGCTGTGTTCTGTCCATGAAATCGAAGAAATCAATCTCAAAGCCCCGTTGTTTCAGGACAGATGCAAGTTGGAGAAATCCGTAAGGTTTCATCCAGAAATCGTAGGCGGAAAAATCGTAAATCGGCGGAACAACAAGCAATGCTTTCATTTGTCATAACTCGTTTCAGTGCAATTTTTATGTAATGTTATACATGTAATGATCTGTGTCATTCCTGCGAAAGCAGGAATCCAGAAATAATGAATCTTTCAAGTATTCGCTGGATTCCCAATCAAGTTGGGAATGACAATAAAGGATATTTTAGAACACTACTAAATCACGATGTTAATTTTTCGAAGACTTCGCGGTATTTTTGTGCGGTTTTTTCAATCACATTCTGCGGAAGTGCAGGTGCAGGCGGATTCTTGTCCCAATCGGTACTTGCCAGGTAATCCCGCACAATCTGTTTATCGAAGGAAGGTGTTGATTTACCGGGTGAATAATCCTCGACAGCCCAGAACCTGCTTGAATCGGGCGTCAGAACCTCGTCAGCGAGATAAACTTCGTCGGTTTCGGTGGTTCCGAACTCGAATTTTGTATCAGCGATGATTATTCCCTTGGTCTCAGCAAAATCGGAGCCTCGTTTGAAAATCTCAAGCGATTTCTCACGCAAAATTTCGGCTTTTTTCGCTCCGATAATCTCTATCATTTCAGCGTAAGAAATATTCATGTCGTGGTCGCCCTGCTCGGCTTTTGTCGAAGGCGTAAAGAGCGGCTCAGGAAGTTTCGCGCCGAACTCAAGCCCCGCGGGAAGCTTAATCCCCTTCAACTCGCCGGTTTCCTGATATTCCTTGTACCCCGAACCCACGAGATATCCGCGAACGATGCATTCAACAGGTAAAATCTTCAGCTTGTGAACGAGCATTGTTCTGCCTTTAAGCGTATTTTTATGCTCAGCCAAATTCTGCCCGAAATCTGTGAAAGTATCAGAAATGAAATGTGATTTTACAGAATCCGCGAATTTTTCGAACCAAAACTTTGAAAGCTGAGTCAGAATCACCCCTCGTCCCGGCAAACCCTGCTCAAGCACGACGTCGAAAGCGCTGAGTCTGTCCGTGGTTACAATCAGCAGATTCTCGCCGAGTTCATAAATATCTCGCACTTTTCCACTTGAAACGCGCTTCAAACCCGCAAGTTCAACCTTTGTAACCGCATCAGTAATTTTCGGCAATTGCATTAATTCCTCACAGAAATATCAAGTTTGTTTATTTTCACACAACTTTTCAGTTTTTTACCACGAAAAACACGAAAAGCACGAAAAATCAAAAATTGTCATTCTAAACGGAGTGAAGCGATGCAATCGAAGTGAAGAATACAGGATAGTCATAAGCAAAGCAGAGAATTCTGAAAAACGTAATTTCCATTTAAGCCGAAGATTCTCATTCAGAATTTTCCATACATAATTTATTTGAATGCAATCCATGTTTTTAATTTCGCTATCCTGGATTCCTGCTTTCGCAGGAATGACACGAGGTGGTTTGTTTTTGCTGGATTCTTCGGTCGCTAACGCATCATCAGAATGACACGGTGTGGTTTGCACATTTGCATTCTTTAATCCCAATCGAGTTTGAAATGACAATGATATTACTTTTGAAATTCTGTTATCTGAACTTGAGGAATTGTTCGATATGAATATTACAATCGGTCAACCTCGCGAAGATAAATGCCAGTTGAGAAATCGATTTTGTCGAGAATTGCACCATCAATCATCGTTTTCAGCTTTTTCCTGGTTTTGCCTGACATCGCTGTAAACTTCAACCCAAGCCGATATGCGTTATGTTCATCAGATTTTTTCGACCAGATGACCTCAGCGGACGCTTGTAATCTCTGTTCCTCGCCATTTATGCCGAATTTTACCTTAATCTTCTGCCCGGTAATCAGCTCCTCGCGCGACATGAAAAAAAGTCCACTCTCAGAAACATTCAACACGAGATATTTGTCGCTGAAATTGCCCAGCATGCCTGCAATTTTCGATTTCGCATACTGAATCCCAAGTCGTTTTATGCCGTATCTCTTGAATTCTCTGCGTTCTGTTCCGTCCCAGACCATTTATATCCTCAGTTATCGGGGTGTCATTTGTTTTGGTAGATGTAAGCATTTAATAGTTTGCATGTCATTCCTTCGAAAGCAGGAATCCAGTAATTCAAATTTAAAACATCCTGGATTCTTCAGTCGCTATGCTTCTTCAGAATGACAAAATCTTATTTATGTTCGACTATCATAGTTTTTACAATAATTGTACGTTCAAATACAAATATTAATTGAAATTAATACACATTCATATTAACTGATTATGGAGCAAAAAGTTTGCGGAAAAATAATAAGATGAAAACAATTGCGATAATTCCTGCCAGGTTTGCCTCAAAAAGGCTGCCCGGAAAAATGCTTTTGGCTGAGAGTGGAAAATCCCTTATTCAGCACACTTTCGAGCGGGTGAAAAAGGGGTTGTGTTTTGATGAGATTATTGTTGCGACGGATGATGCACGGATTTTCGATACTGTCAGGGATTTTGGTGGAAATGCTGAAATGACTGATGTAAATCACAAGAGCGGCACTGACAGAATTGCCGAAATTGTGCAAAAAAACGCTGATTTCGAGATAATCGTGAATGTTCAAGGCGACGAACCAGAAATTGAACCTGCGTATCTTCAAAAGCTTGCGCAAATTATGCAGGAGAATCAGGGGATTGAACTTGCGACGCTTGCCTGCCCGCTATCAGCTGAGGATGCGGAAAATCCTGCAGCGGTCAAGGTTGTCTGCACTCAGGACGATTTTGCGTTATATTTTTCACGTGCGAAAATCCCGTTTAACCGAGATGAATCAGCAAACGCGGAATATCAGCTTCATGTTGGGGTTTATGCATATCGGCGGGAAACACTTCTAAAACTCTCGAAAATGCCGCAAACTCCGCTGGAACAAACCGAAAAACTTGAGCAATTACGCGCGCTTGAAAACAACATTCGTATCAAAGTCGTAAAAATCCCACATTCAACCAAAGGTATTGACACCCGCGAAGATTACGACGCTTTCATCAGAAGATGTGAAAATTCACAATGATTATGACATAATGACATGATACACGGGCATTTGGTCAATTTGTCATATTCACGCTGGGTTTTCAGCATCGAAGGTTCGCGAAAATCTGCCTGTATTTGTGTAAAGATGGTAAATACAGCAAAATAATCAGAATCCTTTGCATTTGGCATGCAATATGCTACTAAATTGAAATAATTACCTATGTTTAGCATTAATCGGAGGAAAATATGAGCAGTATTGTCAAACCAATCGGTGACAACATTCTCGTCAAAAGAGTTGGAGCGGAAACAGTTTCTAAGGGTGGCATTGTAATTCCAGATTCAGCCAAGGAAAAACCGAAGGAAGGCAATGTTATCGCAGTTGGTGCAGGTCGTCTTTTGTCAAACGGCAAGCGCACAGAATTTCAGGTTAAAGTCAACGACAAAGTGCTGTTCACAAGCTATGCAGGTTCGGAATTCAAAATTGACGGCGAGGAATACCTGATAATGAGTGAGGATGATATTCTGGCGATTATCGAATAATTGTCTTGGCTTGATGATTATGGATGAAAAATTCTTTGAAAATCGGACAGCCTTTGGTAAACTTCCTCGAACATATTACGGGGAGGCTCGCTCGCTGGTCAATGGGTCAGGTCTTAACGGAAGCAGCCCAGCTGGATGTTGTGAGGGCTCCCCACCATTTTTAGCATGTCTGTTCAAGCTTCAAATACATCACATTATTGAGTTTTTTAGGGTCAAAATGGAACATATTATCGTGATTTCAAGAGACAAATTCGGAGAAACAGTCAATATGATAACGCTGCAGGAATGGCGCACACTTGTTGATAATCACGAGAGCATGGTCTGGGTTGGAGGAGAATTAAAGGGTTTCAATCCGAAAACACACGAGGAAATCAAGCTAAATGGAACAGGATTTGCTAAATATCACAGCGATGACGAAGATACGATTTTCAAGTTTGACGACGGCAGAATTGCCATTCATAACCCGTCTGAAAGTGATATTCCGAAAATGAAAGAAATTGCTGAGATGCTTGGTGCCCAAGTTATCGACAGTCAAAACAAAATTTACTGAGATAGAAGTACAAACAAATAAAAGGGGAAAGAAATGACAGCCAAGAAAATTCTTTTTGAGCAGGAAGCTCGCGATAAAATCAAAAAAGGTATGAAAACACTGGCAAAAGCGGTGAAAAGTACGCTTGGTCCGCGCGGTCGCAATGTTGTCATCGAAAAATCATGGGGTGCACCCACGATAACGAAAGACGGCGTAACAGTTGCGAAGGAAATCGATCTGGAAGACCCGTACGAGGACATGGGTGCCAAACTTGTGCGCGAAGTCGCAAGCAAGACGAATGATATTGCTGGTGATGGAACCACGACGGCAACAGCACTCGCTGAGGCAATATTCGAAGAAGGCTTGAAAAATGTTGTTGTAGGCGCGAACCCGCTTGGAATCAAGAACGGCATAGACAAAGCAATCAAGGCTGTTAGTAAGCATCTGACTGAGAAATCAAAAGCTGTTGATATTACAAACGATAACGAACTTTCGCAGGTTGGAGCGATTGCTGCGAACAATAATATGGAAATCGGGAAATTCCTTGCTGAGGGGATTGCAAAGGTCGGGAAAGACGGCGTAATCACAATTGAAGAAGCAAAAGGAATTCAAACCTATGTCGATCTCGTCGAGGGTATGCAGTTCGACAAAGGATATGTTTCTCATCATTTCGCGCTGAAAAGCAATCCAGAAAAACTCGAGATTGAGCTTGAAGAACCATATATTCTCATCAGCGAGAAAAAAATATCGAATGCACGTGACCTTCTACCGATTCTTGAGCAGGTTAAAGAAACCGGCAAATCCCTGCTGGTTATCGCAGAAGATATCGAAGGTGAAGCACTTACGACGCTGGTTTTGAACCATCTTCGCGGAATTATCAAGGTGGTTGCGGTGAAAGCACCAGGTTTTGGCGACAGACGCAAAGCAATGCTCGAAGATATTGCACTACTTACAGGTGGGACAGCATTGATGGAAGCGTTGGGATATACTCTTGAGAAAGTCGATATGACAATGCTCGGTCGTGCGAAAAAAGTTCGCATCAACAAGGACAACACGACTATTATTGAAGGTGCCGGCGAATCGGAAACAATCATGGCACGCATTGAGCAGATAAAGGCGGAAACTGAAGCTGCGACATCTGATTATGACAAGGAAAAGTTTCAGGAACGTCTGGCGAAGCTTTCCGGTGGAGTTGCTCAGATTATGGTGGGTGCAGCAACGGAAGTTGAAATGAAAAACACTAAAATGCTTATAGAGGATGCTCTGAATGCGACTCGTGCAGCACTTGAAGAAGGTATTCTGCCCGGTGGAGGCGTTGCTCTTCTTAGAGCTCAGAAAGTTTTGCAGGAAATGATTCCCAGCATGCCCGAAGACGAAAAAGTTGGTGCAAGTATTGTTATGCGCGCACTTGAAGCACCGCTTAAGCAGATTGCATCGAATGCCGGTGTTGACGGCTCGATTGTCGCTGAGAAGATTCGCACAAACGATAATTATGACTTTGGTTTCAATGCGGACACACTGGAATATGTGAATATGCTTGAGGCTGGCATTATCGACCCGACAAAGGTCGTACGCATCGGTCTTGAGAACGCGGGAAGTGTTGCGAGCCTGCTTTTGACAACTGAAGCACTCGTAGCCGAGATTCCTGAGGAGAAAAAAGCCGAACCTCCGATGCCTGAATACTAGCGACTGTAACGTTGATTTCACAACATTGTCGGTAGGTCAGGCATCTTGCCTGACTTTCACCATAAATATTAAAAGGCGCAGCACATACTGCGTCTTTTTTTCTGCATTGACTGGATTTTACAGAATCTATCGATTTAGCAAAAAAAACAGAAACACCATGTCATTCCGAGCGTAGCGAGGAATACCGGCTATCGAAACAAAAAACGTGGATTGCATTTAAATGAATTGTGTATGAAAAATCAGAACGAGAATTTTGTCTTAAATGGAAATTAAGTTTTGCAGTATTCTCTGTTTTGCATGTGACCATCCTGGATTTCTTGGGTCATTTCATTCCCTCGGAATGACAATTTTTTCGTCTTCCTAATTAAATTTCGTCCTTGTAGAAGTGGCGCATGATTTTTTTCGTGGGTGTGCGCTTGAAACTGCGATTCAACACCTTCAATTTCTGAATCCTGCTATAATCAGGTAATTGTTTATTAAGCTTATCAAGGTTTTCCTGCAACTTCTGGTGAAGTTCATCTTCGGAGAGTCCTTTTTTCTTGGCGGCATCTTTGTCAGGATAAATCAGCGCGTAAATCACATTTTTTTGGTTGTCCATGATGATTGACTCAAGAACATACGGCATTTCGTTGAGAATACTCTCGATTTCCTCAGGATAAATATTCTGACCTGATGGACCTAGAATAAGATTTTTCAGTCTACCCTTAAGGTAAATAAAACCGTCGTCATCCATTACGCCAAGGTCACCGGTGTGCAGCCAGCTTTTTGCATCAAGCACATCGTGGGTCGCTTCATCGTTTTTATAATATCCTTGCATCACGTTTTCGCCTCGAACCATCAGCTCACCAATGATTTTGTCAGGTTCTGGTGAATCAATTTTCGACTCAAGATATGGAATCGTTTGCCCACAAGAATGCATTCTATGGTCTTGCCAATTCGCAAATGATATCAACGGTCCACATTCAGTCATGCCGTAGCCAACAGATAACGGAAGATTGATTTTTTTCATGAACTCTTCAATGTGAGGGTCAAAAGCTGCACCACCTATGATAATCATGTAGACTTTCCCGCCGAAAGCCTTAAGAATTCGTTTGCGCATGAGATTGAATATAAAATTATTCACAAAAGGAATTTTTGTGATGATTTTGATATAAGGCTTGTTTATCGCCTTTTTTATTCTGGTTCTGTAAATCTTTTCAATGACAAGAGGTACTGAGAACACGAGAACTGGCTTGATTTTCCTGAAAGCACGCAGCAAAATATGAGGTGAAGGGATTTGACCTAAGAAATAAATATGGGTACCGCTTGAAAACGGGAAAAGTAAATCAAATGCTGCACCGAAACAATGTGCAAGCGGAAGGAATGATACAATTGTTGACCCTTTTGGTACGTTAAATTCATTCTGGGCGTATTTGACGTTTACGGTCAGACTGTTTAACTGTAAAACAACGCCTTTGCTGAAACCTGTGGTGCCAGAAGTATAAATAATCGCAGCAATATCATGGTTACCGATTTTATTTGGGATTTCAAAACTATCAGAAGTTATATTTTTTAGCTCTTCGTTGAAATAATTTTCTGCAGATTCCCATGCCTTTGTAATTGAATCGTCCTTTTGGTGAACAACCTCAAGTGAATCAAGGGATATAACCGCAAGCAGGTTTGTTATTTCGTTTACTTCAAGCAATTCAGCGATACTTGTGTCAGCAAATACAAGCTTGGAGTCAGAATGCTCAATGGTGTTTTGAATATCTTTCGAGCTGAAATCCGACAAAATCGGCACAATCACCGCGCCGTAGCACACTGTGCTGAGATATGTAACCGCCCAGTTAATGCTGTTTTTTCCGACGACTGTAATCTTGTCACCCTTTTTTATGCCGACATCGCGGAAGAATCGCCCAAATTTCAGCAAGAGTTTTCCAACTTCGCTGTAATTAAGCGTTCTTAATTCGTAATCTGTCAGTGATGGTGTATCCCAGTTTTCTACGATAGATTTTTCAAATAATTCAATCAAAGTTACATCTAACATCTTATTTCTCACAAAAATTTCAGTTGATTTACAATTTTAGAGTCTTAATAAGCAAATTTTATCAAACAACATATTATTTCATATATTTTTAATATTACAATTTTTCTCATTCTTATATTATTATTAGAAGAAAATCAGGAAAAATGTTGTCAAAAAATATAGATTTACTAAACAATATTGGCTGTGAAACACTAAATATCATTGAATGTAAAAGGAAATGTGGATAGGAGGAGTAACATGAAGATTTTTACGATTGTTTTAGGATGCATCTTATTTGTATTATTTATGGCAAATACATCTTTTGCATCTGATGATTTTCAAACAAGACCCCCGGTTTTTGTTTATGGCGAACGACCAAAAAATGTCGATCCGGTTTTTGCTTATGGCGAACGACCAAAAAATGTCGATGTTGAGATTCAGACTGATAGAATAGGATATAGATATAAATCCCCATTTTTATACTTCTCCATGGGAATTCAGACCGAATCGACCTGGTTTGACAGGCGTTTGAACTGGACGTCATATTCGACACAACTTGCTGTTGACACGGGTCACTTTGGTATCAAATATCAGGGAAGTATGTCAAATGTTGGTCGAGAAGATTTTGAATTATTCGATTCAAGACTTGATGTTTATGGCTACTGGATGCTAGATGCTTTCGATACGCAGGAATTCGGTCTAACAAGAATCGGGGGAGGTTTAAGTTATTTCGACTGCGAACCATATCAAGGTCAAGAATTTTTGAATAATCAGCATTATGCAGCATATGTAAATGTTTATTATATTATTGCTGAGTTGAAATTTGTGATGATGATAAATGATGATGTTTGGAATGGTGGTCTTGTTGAATTGAAGATTTTCAATCCCTTTTTATATTTCGGTTTTCAAATTCCAGATATTATTGATTCTATTTTTCCTTTTCAAGAGTTACAAATAAATGCTGTTTTGCCTTACGAGTTTGGAATTACAGGTTCTTTTGGATTGCCAAATGATGCCGACGGCTGGGGTTGGTTCGTAAAAGGTCGGTACAATTTCTTGTATCCGGTTAACAAAGAAGAAAATGGAAATCTTTCAGTGGGAGCTGAAATTTACTGGATTTACAAAGATGGAATCGGGAATACGCAAGTTTCGGAGAGCGTAGAATTCGGCATAAAATTCACGATGGTCGGATTCTAATTTGCATTTAAAATTTCGATAATTCGACTCTGATTTGATAAAATCGCATATTGTAAATATTGCAAATTGTTGAGATTGGAAAATATATGAAAACATTCTCTATCATTCTGATAATTTTTGTCAGCCTGTGTTTTTCTGCCAACCAAGTTCTTGCCTCAGATGATTTTCAGGTGCAACCACCTGTTTTCCCACGCGATTTACAGGAAGATGAGTCTTATTCCAACCGATATAAAGAATTTACGCCATTGTTTGTTCCACCTCTCATATACTTCACGCTTGCTGCCCAAACCGAACGTACATGGTTCGATAGAAGGCTTGCATGGGATTCGTATTCTGCCCAATTCGTCTTTGATACCGGAATGTTCGGGTTTAAGCTGCAAGGTGCATTCTCAGGCGCAGGACCCGATGATTTTTCGCTTGTGGACGCACGGGTGGATTTATACGCATATTTTCCAGAGCAATTTGAAGCGTTCAAAATTGGCGGTGGATTCAGTTATTTTGATAGCAAACCTTACGTCGGGCAGGATTTCCTCGAAAATCAACACCTGGCAGCATTTGTTAATGCGCAATTTCTCGTTTTCGAAGCAAAATTCGCCATGCTGATTAACGATGAATTTTACAACGGCGGATTATTCGAGCTCAAACTACACAACGCTTTGCGCTATTCCGGTCTCGGTTATCAGAACAAACTCAAAATGGACGAGATAACCAAATCAATCCTGTATCTTGTGCTGCCCTCTGAAATCTGCATAACATCTGCGTTCGGGCTGCCTGCAGGTAACGATGGATGGGGTTGGTTCGTCAAGAATCGCTATGTTTTCCTGAAATTCTCGGCACATGAGAATGAATCGCATTGGGGCATCTGCGGCGAGTTTTATTGGGCATACAAAGACGGTTTCAGCAACGATAGAGTGTCCGAAGGCTGGGAATTCGGTATAAAATTCACCCTCGTCGGCTTATAAGGTTACTCTTTCAAATTAATTTTATTGATGTATTATAAAAAATAATTTCATCGAATAATTTGTTTTGATAAAATAAATGCTTCTGATTGTACAAGGAAATTGTTGATAGGAGGAGACATGAAGATTTTTACAGTTATTTTGGGAAGTATCTTAGTTGTATTATCTATGACAAATACATCTTTTGCATCTGATGATTTTCAAATTAAACCACCGGCTTTAGTTTCAGAGATGATAGGCACTAATAATAAAAGGTTGAAATTAAACTTGTTGGGCATTGATACTGCTAATGAACAATATATTCAGTCACTTATACTATATTTTTCCGTTGGTATTCATACAGAAACAAATTGGTTTGACAGGCGTTTGAACTGGAGTTCATACTCAACAGAAGCAATTTTAGATACAAAAATGCTTGCCATTAGATTTCAAGGAAATTCATCTAGTACAAGAAGTGACAATTTTGAACTTTTTGACACACGCATTGACGTTTATGCATACACGGGAACAGCAGATAAAGAGAGTAGATTATTTCGAATCGGTGGTGGGTTGAGTTATTTTGACTGTGATTCATATAAAGGTCAGGAATTTCTTGATGACCAACGTTTTGCAGCATTTGCAAACGTTGTTTATAACGATGTATTCATATTCACAGAAATTAAACTTGTGATGCTTATTCACGATAATTTTTATAACGGTGGATTGTTCGAGCTCAAATTTTTCAGCCCACTTGCGGATTTAGGAAAATATGTGGGGGCTGAATTATCACCACTCATTTACACTGCTTGGACGTTAGTATTGTCGGTAGTATATTCTGAAATCGGCATAACAGGTTCATTCGGGCTTCCTGGTGGTAATGACGGCTGGGGTTGGTTTATTAAAGGTCGTTGTATCATTCCTTACATGATTTTTCTGCAAAACTTCAATGAATACAAAAGTGAAAGGTTTTTACGTGCAGAGCAGTTCGAGGTTTATCCACGTATAGAGTTATACTGGAGATACAAAGACGGAATCGATAACGATTTTGTTGCAAAAGGATGGGAATTCGGCATAAAATTCACCCTCCTCGGCTTTTAAGTCGCAATTTCGTAGAAAAATCCTTCCACATTGTCATTCCCAACTTGATTGGGAATCCAGTTTCACTCCTTGTCATTCCCAACTTGATTGGGAATCCATTTCACCCTTTGTCATTCCCAACTTGATTGGGAATCCAGCAAAAGAGAATATGAAATGAAAAATTATTTTATTTACATTTTGGCAAGTAAGCGAAATGGAACTCTTTACATTGGTTTTACTAACGACATTTTAAAACGGATTTATCAGCATAAAGAAGGTTTATTGGATGGTTTTACAAAAAATTATAAAGTGCATTTATTAGTTTACTTCGAACAAACAAGCGATGTTCATTCAGCAATAAAAAGAGAAAAGCAATTGAAGAAATGGGAGAGAAGTTGGAAATTAGAACTAATCGAAAGTACAAATCCTGAATGGAATGACTTGTATTATGAATTGATTTAACATTTTCTGGATTCCCGTTTTCACGGGAATGACAATCGGAACTGGATTCCCCTGTTTTGCGATGGACTATCCTGGATTCCTCGGTCGTGATGCTCCCTCGGAATGACAACAGCCATGCAGTTTTTATTCTGGTACGTCAGCAGTTTCGGGTTTTTCATAAGGTAGGTTCGTCAGCATGTCTTTGACTAGATTATCGCGGAAAAATGATGAATAATCCCACTCAGGTGTATGCACCAGGCAGCTTTTCGGGCAGACCTCAACGCACAATCCACAAAACATGCACTTCGCATAATCGATTGTGAACCGCTCGAAACAATATTTCGCGTCCTTGCCCTTACCGATCTTTTCACCCAAAATCGTGATGCAGGCAATCGGGCACGCTTTTGCGCATGACATACACAAGATGCAGTCCTCAATTGTCAGAGCGTGTATTCCTCTGTCATGCGACTTCACAGTGTGCTGCTCCAGTGCGGATTTATCCTTCGGAAACGTTACTTTGCCCGACTCTTTATCAACATCAGGAATCACATTAAATGCAGGTTTATCCAAATATTTACGATTCGACGGGTGATATAAGAACGTAAATGACGGACGTTTCCAGCGCGTAAAAGTCCCGACAATATGCAGACCGGAGACGGTAAACCCTTTTACGAACGAAACTACAATTCTGACAAAATGATATAAATATTGTTTCATTTCTTAGACCACCTCTTTCGATTCCGAGGATGATTTTATCTTTAACAGGAAAGTTTTAATGTATTTTTTATAAATCGTGGGTGAAAATATCCCAGCAACTGCGAGCACAAAAATGATGAATGTTGTAATCGGGATAATTATCCACAAAATGTTCAGAATCAGAAGGACAAGGCTGATTGGCACAAGACCCTTCCAGCAGCTTTCAACCACGTGGTCGATGCGAATTCTTGGCAGAGTAAAGCGAACCCACATCATGCCCATGACAAGCAGAACCCCTTTTGTTACAACGACCATAAAACCTATTAGATGCCCCAGAAGCTGAGCCCAGAACCCGTTGCCAGCTGCCAATAATCCCGTATTTATCGCTCCCTGAACGTACGGAATGCCGATGTCCCAACCGCCGAGAAACAAAACCGCAGCAAAAATCGACAAAATAAACATCTCAGCATATTCAGCGAGGAAGAAATAAGCCCAGCGCATACCTGAATATTCCGTCATAAAACCAGCTACGAGTTCAGATTCAGACTCCGGCAGGTCAAACGGCGAGCGCTTTGTAGCAGCAAGCACCGTAGCGAAAAATCCGATAAAACCAACGAACATCATCGGACTTTTGAACATGTTCCATGACAGGAAACCTAGTGTTGTGCTGCCTTCCGGGAACAGAAACCAGCCAGTGGTTTGCTGGCTCACAATATCAAACATGCTCATGCTGCCCGCATATGCAACAATCATAACCGTGAATATACCCAGAGGTACTTCGTATGAAATCATCTGTACTGCCTCGCGCATTGCACCAAGCAGAGAATATTTATTGTTTGAACCCCATCCCGCAAGAATCACACCCACAGTGCCAAGCGAAAGCGATGCTAACACGAAAAACACACCAATATTTAAGTCAGCCATGAAAAATCCGGTGCTAAGCGGTAAAGGTATAAATGCGATTATCACACCGATAAAAACGAGCATCGGCGCAAGTCCAAACAGAAACTTATCCGCAGCATTGGGGCGCGTATCTTCTTTTGTGAAAAGCTTCACGGCATCACATACCGTTTGAAAAATACCGTGCGGTCCCACATGCCATGGTCCCTTCCTCGCCTGAGCCCATGCAGATACTTTGCGCTCGAGGTAAATGGCAGCAAGGGCGTAAATCGCAATGAAAATTAGATATAATACCAGCCCGAAAACAAATACAATTGCGCAGAATAAAAACCAGTACAACCAGACATCCGTTCCCTGACTTACACCAAGCCAGTTTACGATTGAATTAATAAGTTCGTTGCCGTTTGAAACGCTACCGAGCATTAACATTACAATCTCCAAGGATTTTCAACGCAGAATATCAATATAATAGCAAGCGTGCTGGTACTATCAAGCAGCAATAATTTTTCCAATTTTTTCTGTAAATAATCCAAAAAAAATGCTCCGAATGAATCGGAGCATGAATTTAATATTGATGTATTTACTTGTTCTTGATATTTGCCTGTGCTGCTGCCACCCACGCACCGGGAAGTCTTCTCGGTGAACAACTTACATAAAGTAAGCCGGTATTATGGAAAAATTCGATGCTGTCCGATTCTCCACCATGCTCGCCACAAATGCCGATTTCAAGCTCAGGCTTGGCGGATTTACCGTTTTGGAAGCCGAGTTCGACAAATCTGCCGATGCCCTGTCTATCAAGCGATTCAAACGGTGAGACCACAAAAATTTCGGTATTCAGATAATCAGGGATAAAC
This sequence comes from Planctomycetota bacterium, assembly GCA_021106775.1. The sequence continues at coordinate 15,679 of JAIOTL010000286.1, forward strand.
TTATCGGCATCATCTCTTGAAAGTCCGAAACCCATTTGCGTCATATCGTTTGTTCCAAAGCTGAAAAAGTCGGCATATTCAGCAATTTGATCCGCAATCAAAGCTGCCCTCGGAATTTCTATCATCGTTCCGATTTTGTAATCCACAGTTATCCCAAGCTTCGCAAACACCTGTTTTGCACATTTTTCAATCATCTCACGAATTATTCGCAATTCAGATGGGTGTGAAACAAACGGCACCATAATTTCTGGATGCACCTGTACGCCCTTTTTCGCAACTTCACAAGCGGCAGTGATGATTGCTTCCGCCTGCATCTGATAGATTTCCGGGAACGTGATACCAAGCCTGCATCCGCGATGACCGAGCATTGGGTTTGTTTCTTCGAGAGTTGAAATTTGTGCTTTCAGGTCATTTTCAGAAATATGAAGCTTCGTTGCTGTGTCTTCGATTTCTTTAGCATCTTTGGGCAGAAATTCGTGCAAAGGCGGGTCGAGAAGTCTGATGATAACAGGTCTGTGTTCCATAATCTTGAAAATCGAATGAAAATCGCTGGTTTGCATTTCTTTCAAACGCTGAATCGGCGCGATGAAATGCCTTGACATATCTTTGAGTTCGATTTTAAGCTGATTTAGTTTCTCTTCTTCAGCCTTCGATTTCACTTTCCTGCTTGAGTAGTCGTCTATCTGCTCATTAATTTTCTTGTACTGAGTTGCGAACAGAATAACTTCGCGAATGCTCATAATGCGTGATTCCTCGAAGAACATATGTTCGGTTCTGCAAAGTCCGATACCCTCTGCGTTGAATGCGACTGAGACCGCTGCTGTGTCTTCGGTGTCAGCATTGGCATAAATGCGAAGTTTGCGATATTTTTGTGCCCAGTTCATTATTTTCATAAAGTATGGATAGAAATCGCTATCAGAAGGTTTAATTGTCTTGCTGATAAGAACCTGCTCGATTTCCGAGCGTAAAGGTGGAATCATACCTGAATAAATTTTGCCTGTTGTGCCGTCAAGCGAGATAAAATCGCAATCATGAAGCTCAAGATCGCCAATGCGTAGGATTTTTTTCTCCTCATCGATTTTCAAATCCCGACATCCTACGACACAGGGTTTTCCTTCACCGCGTGCAACAACAGCAGCATGAGAAGTTTTACCGCCGCGTGCCGTCAAGATTCCTTCTGCTTTGAACATGCCTGCAACATCTTCAGCACTTGTCTCACCACGCACGAGAATAACAGGTTTTTTCATGGGTTTGCCGTGTTCGTCGAATTTTCCCACCCATATTTCCTGCGAACGTTCAACCGCTTCTTCAGCGGAGAATGCGATATAACCTGTTGCTGCTCCTGGACTTGCTTCAATACCCTTTGTCAAAAGCTTTACAGTCTGTACATCGCAGTTGCCATTGGGAGTTTCTTCATTTTCAGGTGTCCAACCTTCAGCAGTTTCAGCCTGGACAAGCACATCATGGTTAAAAACAGGTGCAAGAATCTGCTGCATATCGTTTGCAGGAAGTCTCATTATCGCTTCATCAGTTGTTATCAAACCTTCCTGAACCATTTCAACCGCAATTCTTATCGCAGCAAATGCCGTTCGTTTCCCTCGTCTGGTCTGCAAAATATACAAATCTTCGTCCTGAAATGTAAATTCGATGTCCTGCATGTCTTCGTAATGTTCCTCAAGCTTTGTCATCGCTTCCATTAACTCATCGAACAGAGCGGGTCGTAAATCCTTGAGATAATCGAGATGATGTGGCGTGCGGATTCCTGCAACAATGTCTTCACCCTGCGCATTGAAGAGATATTCCGCCATGGGTTTCTTATCACCAGTTGAGCCGTCACGGGTAAACGCAACGCCCGTACCGGATTGTTCACTTAAGTTGCCGAAAACCATCATCTGTACGTTAACCGCCGTCCCAAGAAGCCCTGTAATCCTGTTTTTCTTGCGATATTCTTTCGCGCGCTGATTGTTCCATGACTTGAAAACCGCTTCGACAGACTCAACAAGCTGGTCCCATGGTTTCTGCGGAAACTCTACCCCCAACGCTTTTTTGTAAATTTCTTTGTATTTTAAGGTAAGGGCTTTCATGTCGTTAGCATCAAGGTCGGTGTCAAGCTCAACACCCTTTTTCTCTTTAAGAGCTTCAAGAACTTTCTCGAAATTGTTTCTATCGATGTTTTTTACGACATTTCCGAACATTTCAACAAGGCGGCGATAACAATCCCATGCCATTCTCGGGTTTTTCGACGATTCCGCCAGAGTAAGTACGCTAACATCGTTCAAACCAAGATTTAGGATTGTGTCCATCATTCCCGGCATTGAAACCGCTGAGCCTGAACGCACAGAAACGAGCAAAGGTTTTTTATCCTTGCCAAAACGCTGACCCGTTGCTTTCTCCAGCCTTAAAATTCCATCTTTAATCTGTTCGTTAAGACCTTCAGGCATTTGCTGATTATTTTCAAAGTATGATTTACAGGTTTGTGTGGTGATTGTGAATCCGGGAGGTACTGGCAAGCCTATGTTGCACATCTCCGCAAGATTCGCACCTTTTCCACCAAGAAGCGGTACCATCGATGCATTACTTTCGTTAATATTCTTCCCGAAATTGTAAACGTATTTTTCAATCATGTTGTTCCTCTCATATGACAATAAACTTTGCCATTGTATTGTTTAAAAAGTCAAAATCAATGCTGAGTAAAATAATTTAAGAGGGTTTCAGATTAAAATTTCCATATTTGCATGGTTTTTTGCAAAATGAACAATAATGTGTATAAAAGCACAATTGCACAATTTATTGAAAATTAAGGACATCAATGAAAGTTTTCCTGCTGAGTGATTTGCATCTGGGTCGTGATATGACGAAGTTCGGCAATATTTGGGTTCGGCACACCGAGCAAATTGAGACAAACTGGAACATTAAAGTTACTGAAGAGGATATGGTGCTGATTCCTGGGGATTTGAGCTGGAGCAGAAAGCTTGAGACATTCAGCACAGACCTTGAGTTTTTACAGCAGCTTCCAGGCAAAAAGATTATTTGCAGAGGAAATCATGATTGGTGGTGGCAGAATTTCTCGAAAGTGCAAAAATTTCTGCCTGAAGAAATTATCCCGATAAATTATTCTAACCCTATTTTTTTTAATGGCATGATTATCGGTGGAGACAAGGGTTCGCTTGTTCCAGGTGATAAATATTTCAGTGAAATGAAACATCAGCGCAGTTTTGAAAAGAATGTTCCGCAGGTCAAGAAAGCGGTGCAGAATACGATTGAATTGAAGCGAAAACACGGCGCGGACGTGCAGCGAACGATATTTATGCTTCATTACGCACCTGCCACATATTTCGGTAATATTAACGTTTACGCGGATATGATTTGTGAGTCGGGCGAGATTGATATTTGCGTTTATGGGCATCTTCACAGCGAAATCGAGTGGGAAAATACGCTTAAAGGATTTCATAACGGCGTGATGTTTTATCTGGGTTCAAGCGATTATCTGGGTTTCACACCCGAATTGATAATTGACACTGCGAATTTTTAATTGGATGTGTAAACAAGGCGGAAACCGATGTTTTCGCTGTGATAATTATGCGCAATCGGACTTAAATCCTTGAATTTTGCGACGCTTGAAGCGGAAGTTGCGAAAAGTTTTGGTTTATCTATCGGCGATTTTTGCGGAGTCTTCGAATCAACAATAAATTCCTGAATGCCTGTGTTCAAACCTTCGATGCCGAAAATGTTCGTATCAGCAAAAAAATGTATCGGCTTTTGTGCTAATCTGAAATATTTATTATCGCGATAACCCCAGATATAATGCCAGTTGTACGGATTCATGCGTTTATAATTTTGTGCTGACATCAGCGAATAATTACCTTTGCCAGCGTTTTTCTCGTTTAGCCAGCTTAAATACTGTGTAATATCCTCGTAATTTATGCCAGTAACCGGATTCGATTCAGCATCTGCAATTATCGAAACGACAGTTTTCGTCTTTTCATCGTATTTTACAGTTGGTGTGTTGTCATCAAGCCTGGGCAGAAGTTTATCTAGGGTTAAGAACAAATTCTTTGGGTTTTTACGGTCGTTGAGAAATTTCAAATATTCGCAAAGTAAAACATGCGATTTTGCGATATAAAAAGGTGAAATTGTCTGTGTTTTGTTGCTTTCGCCGATTTTCATACACGGCACAAACGCAAAATCATTCGAGAAATTCTCATCGAGAATAACAAGATTTATTTGATATTTGTCTAGTTGAGTGACTGAAAAGCCGAAAAACACAGGCTCACGCAGGAAATGAACCTTTACACTGAGTAGGTAATCGCCTTGCTGCATTGTTAACTCACGATTTAGCTTAATCTCGTTGAAAACAATGCCGCTTTTATTCCAGAAATCTACAATCTCATGAATTGTTGAGTAAGTCATATCCTGGCGAAGTTTCAAGTGCTTGATGTCGGTTTTATGTTTGTAAGGAACAGGTATTATTCGAGTATAATTGTGGTATTTGCTGCCACTTTCAAAGCGGAATAATTTCACATTTGCTTCGTGAATTTTCACATTGTCAGCAGTTGTGATATTGAAGGTTATCTGTGCTTTTGTTGGTTTTTTCTGTGCGATTCGAAGCAAATATTCTGACATTTTCTTTTCAGAATCTATCATTTTCAATTGAGTAATAGAGCCGTCAAATTTTTGCCGAAGTTCATTGAGCAGTAATCGAGCCTTTGCAAATTCGATTCTTTCAGAATTATTTGAGTAGTTGTCAAAATGTTTAGAATAAGTTTGCAGGTCAACAAAACTCTTGTACTGACTGCGTAGATAATAATCCTTTTTATCGAGTAATTCCCAGTAAAAGCCGGTTGCAGGCAGTCCGAAAGCATTAAAATCATCAAAATTAGCAAGCATGCGGTCAGTTTTTTTAATCTCAGCGTCAAAATTCTTGATTTTACTCACAATATCCGCAATTTCCGATTTTATTTGAGATGTATCTATTTCCAATAATTGAGGGGGTACATTGAGATTGTCAATTATATCAGGGGCAAGTCTGGTCTTCTCAAAATGTTGTTTGAGAACAATAAACACTACAAAACCTGCGATAATTGCCGAAACTAGTGACCATGCGAAAACAATCTTGTTGCGTTTCCAGAATTTTCGGGACAAATCAAAAACTGTGTAAGAAATTGCACCAATCGGCTTGTTTTCAAGAAATGCCTGGATTTCATCCTTAAGCTGTTTCACCGTCTGGAATCTATTTGCTTTATGATGCGCCATTGCCTTAAGTACAATAGTTTCAAGCTCTTTCGGAATGTTCTCGTTAACTGCAGTTGGATTACGTAAATCACCTTTTGCTACTTTTTCGATGATTTCCGGCAATGTTCCGATGAAAGGAGGGAAATACGTGAGAATGTGGTACAAAATCGCACCTAGAGAGTAAATATCGCTTCGGGCATCGATGTTTTCAATGTCTCCAAGTGCCTGTTCCGGGGGCATAAAGGCAGGCGTGCCAGCAACAGTGCCAAAGCGAGTTTCATAAGCATACTTTGTTTTATTTCGTGATTTGTATGGAGTTTCAGAATTTTTCGTAATTTCGTGAGTTTCATCTTTGCGATGTATGCTTTTTGTGTTTTGGAACTTTCGACTTAGTTTCCGGGGTTTAACAATCTTGGCAAGCCCCCAATCCATGAGCAAAACTTCGCCGAACTCTCCAACCATAATATTATGCGGCTTCAGGTCTCGGTGAATCACGTCTTTTGAATGGGCTAGCGAAACAGCATCACAGATTTTCATGAAAATTTCAAGCAAACGCTGTTGGTTAAATCCTTTGTAATGCTTGGTTTTTCGAAGATTTTCAAGGATGCTGCCCAAATTTTCACCCTTTACAAGTTTCATCGAGAAATAAATGTTGTTGTTGTCATCAATTCCGACATCGTGCAAAGGTAGAATATTCGGATGCTCAAGCTGACCCGTTATCTGCATTTCATTAAGAGCTCGTTTGAAATTTACGGGATTGGACTTATCAAGTCTAATTGATTTTACCGCGATGGTTCTGCCAATATCCCTGTCAAGTACCCGATAAACATGGCTCATGCCACCTTGACCTATCTGGTTCAATACAGTAAATCTCTGCTTTTCATTTTCTTCAGGAATACTTTCGATTGTTTTTGTCAAACCGCTTGGTAGTCGTACTCCTTTTTCCTCCATTTCGTGCAGGATTGACTCTTTTTGTGGGAGTTTAATATCGGGTGGATGCATCAAGCTTGGAAACTGTGGAGTTGTTTCCGCATTTGAATCTGACTGTTTGTCAGCATCATCGGTATGATTATCACTCATGTGTCCTCAACAAGTTCAGATACATTATTTTAAACGTCTCATATTAAAAACATCACAATTATACACGCTTTTCTCAAGTTTAACGAGCTGGCATGAAATAATTTTAAAACAATTATAGTAAATAAAGAAATTCAGAAAAAACTGATTTTATAAATCGATTTGAACAATTTTGTATTGCGAGTTATTAACATAATGATATTTTAGTCCAACATCTTTGATAATTAGACAAAAAAAGAATATAAAAACGTGAATACAATCCTTTTTTATCGAAATTTAGTTGAATCCGTTGAAAGAGTATATTATATTTTACCGCTTGTTCATTTTTTGAATTGGTGTTCATTTTATGAAAAATCGTTCAATTTGCATTTTTACGAAACTTTGAACATAAACTTGAGTACTTTTAAAATATACGTCTATGACCACAATAAACGAACGACAAATTAAATGCCCGTATTGCAACAATTATATCAATATTGTTGAGGTTACATCATTTTCAGTTGCTGAAAAGGAATCAGATTTTTTCCCACACTATCTTGGGGTAAATCCCCTGCCGATACTCGTGGAAACTTGTCCAAACTGCAAATTTACGGATTATACAACAAATTTTGAGAAAACAATTTCTGACCGAGAAAGAGAGAAAATCAGCAAGGTTTTGAAAAAAATGAAGTACAATCCAGAAATTTCTGGTGCTGAGAAATATCGAAATCTTGCATTGTGCAGCATTGCAAGAGAAAAAAGCTCGATTGAGATAGGCGATTGCTATCTTAAATCCGCATGGTGCGACAGACTTGATGAAAACAGCGAAGACGAGATTCGAGCACTGAGAAAAGCGGTAAATTATTTCGAAATCGGATTAAAATCCAACGAGATAAGTGGAACAGAAGAACTCGTTGTAAGATATTTGGCTGGAGAAATTTACAGAAGGTTCGATGATATGGAAAAAGCCAAAAGTTATTGGCAAGATTTGCATAACGAACTTACTTTGATTGAGAAAGATGACAGTTGGCTAACAAGCTTGGTTGAAGCAGGTTTACGAAAATTGAAAGATTAATCTAAGCAGATATTTATAAAGGGAGATTAAGTTAATTTATACACGGTAAAAAAACATTTGATACTTTTACCCATAATTATATAGTAATTTAATCTCAGATTATTTTTGAGAAACAAGGAGAGAAAGAGAA
>JAIOTL010000361.1 GCA_021106775.1 Planctomycetota bacterium
ATTCGAATTCGTTGACGGTTTCCGAAAAAGACAGCTGAAAACTTTTGTCGAAATTACCGCTTGCCTTGAAATTGAAGTAAAATTCAGGTAATCGGCTGACACTGTTTTGTCTGAGCAGAAACTCTACGGAATTAAATGCTGCAATGTAAGCGTAATTTAGATTTTTGCGCCTTTCCATCATGCTTTCGATTTTCGCAATTGTGGGTGCACCTTCCAGACTGGCATACATTTCTCTATCTCGAAAAGTCGGAAGAAACAGAAGTTGTTCCGCCCATTGACACAAACCCTCCTCAAACCAGTACGGCAGCTCACCTTTTGTTTCAATTGAACCGAGCATCAGATGTGCAAGCTCATGCCTGAAAGTTTTTGTAGCACCAATAAATGGCTTACCTCCGTAAGCTCTTGAATTGAGGATGATTAGAGATTGAGATTTTACAGCGACGCCGGCGATGCTGTCTTTCAAGGTTATCGGCTGACCAAAACGCCTTTCCAACTCGTTTTCAAGCTCCGCCAATGACGGCACAATCACGCAGTATATTGTATTCGTGTATCTGAGCATTAACTTTGTGCTGACATCGTTGTACATCTCAATAACGTGTTCTTCGATGTATTTTTTCAGTCCAGATAACTCGTCAGGCGCGGAAACCACAACCGAGGGTGATTGCAATTGCTGAGCATTGCTGATGTTTGTAAACACCAAAACAATTGTCAATATCGCTAAAACAAATATAATTTTATTGTTCATTGTAATCCCAAATTTATTCTGTTCGCAAAAAATTAGGCTGTGTTACATTAATTATGAATAATAATCGGTAGGTCAGGCATCCCTGCCTGACACTTGCGACATCATCAATGACAGGCTAGGAAGCCTGTCCTACCAACATTTTAACCTACTGTAACAGCACTATCCTTTAACTTTGTTGAAATTCTCCGTTATTTCTTTTATTGCGTTATCGAACTGCGTTTTATTGATTTCATTCAATTTGCCAGTTAACACAGCGACCTGAAAATACCTTGTTTCGTTGTTGACAATCATTTTTCCGTAAACGAATGAAGTGCCTGCAGGCAGCGGAATTTCGGATGAGAAGTTGCCTTCATCATCGACGTCAGCAATTAGTTCCGGTTGTTTCGGACTGACGAATATTTTAACAATCGCATTAGGTAAAACATGCCCGGTAATTTTGGTTCTCAGTTCTGATGCGTATTCAAGCGGGGTCATTTTCACGCCGAAATATCGCGATCTGTTGGACATTTGCAGACTTTCTTTGTTGGAGAGCTTTGACAACTCGCTGTGAATACGTTTTATATCGCTAATTTCATACACCCGAAACTTGAAGATGTACGCCTGCTGCAATTCGTCATAATGACTGCGTACGAAACTAAATCCTCGAAGAGCATTTGATATCAGGTTGTATGTTTTGTCGCCTGGTTCAAGTCCTTTAAAGATGAGAAATACGTCGATTTGTACAGGTTTTTCGAGGGTTTTTGGTGGTTCACCTTTGCGTTTCGGAAGAACGATAGGTTTCTCTTTTACGGAATCCTCTTTTTTCTCTTTTGGAGTTTCTGCTGTTTCTTCCTTTGTTTTCTCCGATGATTCCTTAGGAATTTTGCCTTTATCTTTTGAAGGTTTTTCCGCAGGCTTTGCTTCTTTCGAACTTAAAATCCCAGCAATTTCCGGCTCTTTAGTCTTGTCAATCCTGAACCAGTCTTCAGTTGGACCCAGGTTGATTTCAGGCTCAGGAAGCTCGGGCGGCATATAATCGTCAATTGTGCTGTATTCCGGTTCAGTTTTATCTTCACTTGATGGGATAGAAGCATAAATACTGCTCTCCTGCAAGTATACGCTCTTGGTGATATCCTCAATTGTGTTATTGGTGATGTTAATTCGCTTATACTTGATGACATTTCCGGATTCGTCCTCAGAAAGCTCTTCGTTCACAAGCTCAATTTTGACGAATGCAATTGTTTTCAGATGTGAAAAGGGTAGCATGAGATCGAATACGCCGTTTTTATCGAGTTCAACAGGTTCCATGCCAGAACCCGTGTCAATATACATTTTTGCATCGGGATTGAGCTTGCCTTTGAATGGAAATGAAATCGTATAAAGCTGAAAGTTCGCGCGATACCAGACCTCATCAAACCTCCAGTAAATCAGCTTTTTATCCACAAGTTCTATGTTTTCCTGTACGAAACTCGGTGCCCACTCGATAGGCGCACCCTTGACAAGAATATCAAGCACATTTTTCTGTGAATTAGCCCACTCAAACGAAACCGAGCCGTATTTCTGGTAAACATCGTACACAAGCATACGTTTGTCTTCCGGAATATTGTTCGCCAAACGTGTAAAGAATGTAACCGCACCGATGTCATGGTCTTCCCAATCCATTGAAAAATCCAATATAATCGGACCAACATGACTTGGCTGTTGGCATCCAAGACAAAAAATTATGCTGAGAAGCATCAACATCAGCAAAATCTGAGTTTTTCGGTAAAAATTCATATAAACACCAAAAAAAACAACATTCAGAGAAGTTGGCATTTTACACCCAAATTCATGTAATTCATCGTCATAATTCTTATATATTTTACCAGTAATGAATTGTGCAAACAAAATAATTAATCGATGCATGTAGTACCCAATGAATTATTATGCAGGGCCAAAAACTGCGCACCCTGATAACAAGTATGCCTAGAACAACGCCGCCGACGATGGAACTCATCGCTTCAAGAGGCGGTTTGTTTATGTGCATGGCAGCAAACGGAATCATCTGAAATAGGATAGCAGGTACGACGCCGATTCTGTCTTTCAAAGCCATTAGGAAATATCCACGGAAAATGAACTCCCAACCGAGGAAATATACGAGATACGAAAATGTAATTATCCAGAAAACTTCTATACTATCGCGTGCTGAATAATCGCTTGGATATGAGTTTTTGAACGCATCTGAGTGTGCAACGTAATAAAAAACAGGTAGCATAATCAGGATAAACAAGGCGGTGATTGGCACCCAGTTTTTGAAATCACCAAGCTTCAAGCCCAGTTTGAACGGGTTGATTCCGAGAATCAGGGCAGCAATTATCGCACCGAAGAAAAAGATAAGACCCTGAATGATGAGATTGACGGACTTTGAAGGTTCATACCAGAAAGAGCGAAGTGATTCCCAGCGTTTTTCAATCATTTTGATACCGACATCGTAATCCTTTTTCTGAATCGAATAATTGCGCATATTTGGAAGGTAAATACGGAAAAAAGATGTATTTCCATCAAGGATGGTTTTGCCGTAAATCCATAAATAATTATTAGGTATAGTCAATTTAATCGAGTAATGCCCGTTTGCATCCAGAACAGGATTTATCTTTTTCTCAGTAGGATTAATATAAATTTCAACGTTTGTGCCTGGTTTAGCAATCCCTTTTATTATGTAATTGCGTTGTGCATCAGCATTGGTTTTTACAATTCTGTCAACCTTGATTTTGCTAAAAAAACCATCTTTATCATATTTGATTTTGTTGGAGAAAAGTTCGTAAGAGAAATATCCCAGCAACAACACCCCCATACCAAGTATGATAATCCACGAAGTTTTATCCGAAGCAACCATTTTGATTAGACTCCACCAGGTTGTTCTGTCTTCTTTCAAGGGATTTTGGTCAATTATATCGGTAACTTTGGTAGGCTTTAGGTTGTCAGGCTTGATATTTTGATTATTCATTAAACACCAGTTTCAAGTAATAAAAATAAAATGTTAATCGAATGAGATGCGGGGGTCGACGACAGCGTACATCAGGTCGGAAATGAGTATGCCGACAAGGGTCAACACCGCAGAAATCATGCTTACCGTCATCACAACATTGAAATCATTGTTCACAATCGAATTGAACATCCACCTGCCCATACCGTCTATGCCGAATATGACTTCGATAATTACTGAACCACCGATAATGACAGGCAGAATCTGACCCAAAAGTGTGATAATTGGGATAATTCCATTGCGAACAACATGCTTCCAGATGACAACACGTTCGGACAAACCCTTGGCACGTGCTGTTCTCACGTAATCCGAGCGAATTTCATCGAGAATCCCGCTTCGAGCATATCGTGAAAGTACCGCCAGAGAAGCATATGTCATGCAGGCAATTGGAAGTGTTAAATGCCAGAGCAGGTCTTTGAGACGTTCAACTGAATTCAACGTTATCCAGACATCGAATTCTGAGTGAAAACCGCTCAACGGCATAGGTGGCGACGAACCGACCATACCGAGAAAGCTCTGCCACCCTTGCGTCGTTGCTAGATAATACTGCAGAACGGTTGCTGCGAAAAACGACGGTAGAGAATACAAAATAAACAGAATTATCGTTAAAATCCTGTCACCAATTGAGTTTTGCTTCACTGCAGAAAAAATTCCAAGCGGAATCGAGAGCAAATACGCGAGAATGGTCGAAGTTAGCGCAATCGAGAGCGAATACTGCATTCTACTCACAAGTTCAGGAAAAACTCGCTGGCGTGTATGAATTGAGATTCCGAAGTCAAGATTAAGGATTCTACCCCAAAAATGAGCGAATCGCGTCTCAAACAGGAACATTTCTATGTTTTCGAACAGGTTTTTGTCCAGTTCTGGAGTTTTTTTGACGAACCATTTCGCCCAGAGTTCAAGCCGACTGCTTATCTCATCTTCATCCATGCCCTGACTTATCGCCATCTGATTCTTGATTAAGAGATTCTCCTTGAAAATTACCCAGTTTTTCTGCCTTTGGAACTCAGCTTCAGAGCCTTTTGAGGAAGTATCGTAAGATTCTGGAATCTCCTGTGCGTTAAGCTTCATAAAGCTTGCAGCAAGATTTCGCCAAATATACTGCTTTACATATTCGACAAGTAAGTTTTTGTCATTGTCGGATAAATTTGACTTCTTGACTATCGCGTCAAAGCTTGAAAAGTTTTTGAAAAGCGTCGGTGTCTGTTTGACGAGTTTTTTTGCTTCTTCAGTTAATTTATTGTATGATTTTTGGGCAAGTGTATGATAATCAATCACGATTTCATGCAGAATAAGCAAAATATCCGTGCCGTAATCCACCAAATCCTCTCGAATCTGCCTTAACTCTGAAACCTTTATATGTTCACCGTTTTGAAATGCTGAATTATTGGGTGCTGGCGACGTTTGCAGACCGTTCTGTTTGTAAAAGCTGGCATTAAAAATACTACCGAGTGATTCCTCAATTTTCTGTTTATCCAGAAAAAACCTGGTGTTAAAGAGAATGGGTTTATCCAGATGAAATTCCTGCTTGAAATACATGAGCGATTCGTTGGTTTCGCCAGCAGCTTCGGTAGTTTCACCCATCTGCTGAGAACGCAGTCGTTCACTTGCTTTCGCCAGATTGACAATGGTAAAAACTACTACCGTTATACCGAAAAAAGTCGGTATCATTATCAACAGTCGTTTAATAATGTAATTGCGCATACTACCTGACGTTGTGATGTTAAAAAAAGTACACTAATCCAAAAAAGTATGATTAAGTATAGGGAATCAAATTCAAATATCAACGAGGATAATAAATGTTAGTCCGAAGTTCATACAAAATTGTACTTCTCGCAATAATGCTGATTGCTTTTGCATTTTTCTCACTACCCGGATTCGCACAAGAACAAGACAACAAAGAACCTCAAACTCAACCTGAAACTTCAGAAAACTTGTTCGAGCCGATAGATTTTCTGCCCGTTTTTAAGAAATGGGACTTTCCTGATGAAAACATCATTGAAGATTCGGAATTGCAGGATTTACTGAGGAAGGTTTTTGCTGAGTTGCGAGTTTCCTGGCTTAAAAACCGAATGTTCAATGAGCTTTTCGAACTGATGAAAACAAGAAAACACGTGCTTTTCAAGGAATTTGTTACTGAATATTTCAAGACAGTTTCAAGTTTCGATTGGAAAGTCAGCGATTTTGAAGCATTGGTGAAACAGCATGGTAAAAAAATTAGTAGAAAAATCATCGAAAATCTGCTGAGAACTAAGTTCGATTATGACGAAGAATTCACGATGCGACTACCGTTTTTATTCTTCTACCAGAAAACTTTCACAGATGCTGATACAACCAAAAATGTGGTAAATTTTCTCGGATCGCTTCAGAAAAAATTGAAAAAACCTGAATCAGACTCAATTAGCAATTATTTTT
>JAIOTL010000250.1 GCA_021106775.1 Planctomycetota bacterium
ATCAATTCTTTTCGTTTCTTTGCCGTTAATATGCAGGTATCCAGTTACTTTTTCAACTTTTTCAGCGGAACAGTTGTAAATCGAACCATCGCTTGCCATCTCACCGCGAATAACTCTGATAAAACTGTTTCTGATTCCGGTTTGAGGGTCAATTGTTGTTTTGAAAACCTGTGCGAGGAAATCACCTTCCGCAGATTTGATAATTTCAGGTTCAGGTTTTTTTACATCGGTTTTTTCAGTGATTACAGTGCTGAAAATGTCTAGAGCGTTTGCTTTATTATATTCTTTCATTGAATCAAGTGGATAAACACTGAATTTCTCCAAGTTCTGCTCAGGTGACGGGAAAAGTTCGACGATTTTATCGAGAAGAATGTCGTAACCTTTTTCTTTTGATAAACCTACGAACAATATTGGAACCACAATACTCTCTGCAATTGCTTTTTTCAACACTACGTTGAAGGTCGCATCATCGATTTCCATCTCCTCAAGGAATTTTTCCATTATTTCATCGTCAGCTTCAACCGCTCTCTCAACGAGTGTTTCTCGGTATGAAATGGCGGCATCAGGCGCGTTTTCAGGTAGATTTACTACGTCAATTACATCTTCCATACCCACATTTTCTCCAATTGGATACGTAATTGGAATGCATTTGTCGCCAAAAGTATTCTGAATCTGCTTTATTACATCTTCGACCCTGACATTTTCAGCATCGGTTTTTGTTACGAGAATTGCCTTCGCAACATTTGCTTTTTCCGAGATTTTCCAAGCATTTCGAGTATTTACCTGAATACCTGCGTTTGCTGCAATCGTGATAACAGCAGTATCACAGGCGTGGATAGCGGAAACTGCTTCACCCAGGAAATCTGGCTTGCCAGGCGTATCTAGTAAATTTACGCCAACTTTCTTGTGATTTAAGCGACCAACCTTAAGATTTATCGAATATGCCTTGTCTTTCTCGTCCTCAAGATAATCTAGCATTGAGGTCTTATCATCACTTCTTCCCCAACGTGATATAGCTTTGGCTGTGTAAAGTAAACCTTCCACAGTCGCTGTTTTACCAGAGTTTCCATGTCCTACAAAAGAAACATTTCTCAAGTCATTAATCGTCATTACGACCTCCGTTTTACCAATCCAGCCTCGCTGGTTTAAGTTTACAACACTGCCAATAGGGCATGCAATCATGCTTTACTTTACGCCACTGTCAATAGGTCAAATAACTCTCGAATCCTACTGCTAATGCCGTGAAAAAAGGCAGAAAGTCTGCTCCTAATGTCAGCGTTGTCAAAGAAAGCGGGTTTACCCGTATTCACAGTATTTCAGCTTTTTTCTCAGCACGAACAATAATATTCAAGTATTAACCATGCGGAAATGAAAAACGACTTATATCTTCAAATCATCGTAATTTCAAAGGTTTTTTCGCATTAAATCAACGTAATTTGCATTAAATAATTCGCACTGTTTCATAAACATATTCTGATTTATTGAAGTATTAATATTTAGGTGATTTTTCATGCGAATCGCACTCATAATCTTTTAACATTGACAATAGGACAGGTAACTCTCGAATCCTATTGCCAACGCTGTGAGAAAAAGTACGCTTGCGTACCTAATGCCTGTGTACGCCAAGTAAAGCATGTTTACATGCATTGATTGATACGTTAAAATATCAGTAATAATATCCACGGAGAAAAAATGAATCTCAGAAGAATATTTTTATTTATTGCATTAATAATTATGCTGATGTTTTTCCACGGCAACCTTACTTCCCAGGACAACGCAGGAACCGATGAAGACGAATTCGTCGAAGAGGGAATGCAAATTGAGAACCCGAACACAAAGGAATTTATTGCAAAAGCAATCAACTTTTTCGACCGTGCAAATAGGACTGCGGACAAAGATTCAGCATTAAACGACAGAATCGAAGGATTAACGAGGCTGCAGGAGATATTGACTCAGCAAAAATACCGCGACGATGTTGTCTATAACCAGACAGATAAAATTTATCAGGGTGCGCGGGTTTACGTTAGACAGATTCTCGAAAGCAGAGGTAGCGAAATTCTCGATTTATACAAAACCCGCTACGAAAAAATCGCTGCGAGCAGAATTCAGAATGCAATTTACAACAAAAATATCGATATATTGAAAAATGTTATCAGAATGTATCCATACACGGATTCCGCAATTGTAGGTGCAATTCAAGCATCACGAATATTGATTGAGCAGAATAAGCTTCCAGAAGCAGCATCGATAATGTCAAAACTGCTTTATCAGAATACTTTTAAAGATAGTCGAAAAACTGCACTGGTTGCCCAGCTTGCATTCAGTTATGAACAGCTTTTATGGGATTACGAGCTTGAAAAACTTCTTGCATACACTCGAAAAAACCTTCCCGATGCAAGATTCAAACTCGGGCATAAATTCGTCGATTTACCAAGTTACATCGATTGTAAGCTTGCTGAGGCGTTAAAAAGGAAAAATTCTCCGAATTATTCCGAAGTTTTCAACAAAGACGGGGGAAATCCTGCTAACAACAAGATTGTTCATGCTGTTACTGACCCTGAAGAGTTTAGATGGTCGAAAACTCACCCGCGAGCGGTAATCGGTCCTTATGAGCCGAATATCGGTCTAAATTACAGCTATTACGAGGGAAATCTTAAGCGTATTTTCCCATCTGTTTCCGATGCAACAGTTTTTGTGCCTTTCCGAAACAATCTGACAGCGTATAATTTGTATTCAGGTGTTGAGAAATGGGCATACAGCAAGAGGTATGAGTTCGGTCATTCGTGGATTCAGCGCATTGATTCTGCGGTAATTTACACTGTTTCTTGCGATAAAAACCAGGTTTATGCACCAATTGAGAGTTATGTTCCGAATCATTTGCTTGAAAATAGAACCAGCAGACCATTTTTCTACGGACCTGCAATTGTAATTCCTCCTAAACGCGAGCTTGTCTGCTTTGACAAACACAATGGCGATGTTATGTGGCGTGTTGGTGCGAAATGGGATAACAGCCTGCCTTTGCATGAAATTCTCTCATATCCAATTGCGCCCACAGTAATTGATGATACAGCATATGTAATTGGGTGTACTTTGACCGCAAATGCACATTTTTTCCTGCTTGCCTTCGATATCAACGGAGAATTCCAGGATGGCAAACGCACAGGCAATGGAAAATTGAAATGGATTGCGAAAATTGCAACGGGTCAGCAGGAAATCAATATGTTCGGCAGACCAATCAGAGAGCCGATTCCACAAGGTCTCGCATACATGGACAACAAGATTATCGCATGCACCAATGTCGGACTGATAAGTGCCTTCGATGCTGATACCGGTGAGAGAATCTGGGCACAGCTTTACGATAAAATTCCATACATCTCAACGAAATCCAACGTTCCGAACTTCAGACGGTTAACATGGTTCAACAGACCGCCAATCATCTACAAGGGTAAGGTTATCGTTGCTCCGCTTGATTCCTCAAAAATGTACTGCTATGACATTGAAAGCGGAAAACTTCTCTGGAATTATCGCTACAACCCATACAACTCTAGTAGCAGATACTTAATTGGGGTATTTGATGACAAAGTGATTTTCGGTGGTTCAAAATACTTGTTCGCTATCGATATTAAGTCGGGAAGACTTACAACTGCACTTGATTTGTACGAAGAATCACGCATTATTGATTTCAAGGCTGCTGGCAAACCTGTAATAATGAGTAATCTCTGCATAATTCCTACACGAACATCAATTATGCATGTTGACCTGAAAGAAATGAAGGTCATCAAAGTGAGCCGAAATAACGACTACTCAGCATCGATTATCGACATTTCAAGCATGGGCGGCAACCTAATTGCTGCGGAAAATACGCTTATTTCTGTTAATTCCAGCAACATCGCAGTTGCTTACGATCGTAAGAATCTGTTCAAAAGATTAGTAAGTCTTGAGAAAAAATACCCGAAAGACCTGGAAATTAAATACCGCATAGGCGTGCTGCTGCTCGAAAACAACAAAAACAACGATGCCATTATATATTTCAAGAAGATTTTGACTGAGTACAAAAAAAACAAAAAAAGCACGTTCAACCATATTGTAACACAGACGAACAGAACACTTTTCAGTATATATTACAAACGTGCAAAGGAGCTTTATCGTGTAGGTAAATTCAAAGAATTAAGCGCATATATCAGTATCGCCAAACAGTATTCACAAACTAAGGATGAATACATCGGTATTATGCTCATTGATA
>JAIOTL010000264.1 GCA_021106775.1 Planctomycetota bacterium
CTTGACATCAATATCGGAAGCAGTTTTGAATTTATCTTTGCGTTCTTTTCGTTTTTGTGTGAAAGGCGTGTAGGTCTCGGTTTGCCAGCGTTCGAATTAGAATTGCAGATTTTTTTCGTCCATTATTCCTCCAATTTTCCGGAGACTTTATGTTAATAACGTTTATGGATGGACATTTTAATACGTTTAAGCGTAATTTGAACATAAGTTTGCAATTTTCATTCGAAGTATATGTATTACGATAATATAATACACAAATATTCATTATGACATTTCGACAGGAGGTTTTATGGGGAAAATTATTTTAACTATTGCTTATGTTGGTTGTGGTGTGATTTTTCTTGGGCTGTCAATTTTTCATTTTAATGCATCAAATGAAAATGTAAATCATTTTGAAATGATTGAGAGAAAACATGCGAACGAAGGAATAAAACTTAGTATGGTGGGAAGTGGTGTCGATGAACCATTAAGTAATTTTATTAAAGATTATAATAATTATATTGACAATGAACTAAATCCATCAATTTCAAAACAAAACAAAGCAGCATTTTGGGGTTATATTATTGGTTTTGGATTATCTATTATTTCAATATTGTTAATATGGTGTAAAAGACAAAATTAAGTCATTATGCATCGTCCTGGAGGATGTAGCGTAGGTTTGAAAGCATTTTGTTGCCATAAAAAGCGGTAACACCAGCATACGCAAAAACCACCGACAGAATCAGCAGCCAGGGATAATTCGAAATTGATTTCAACATTGTAATTTCTTTGCCACTGCTCATTGCCATAGCGTCAAAAAGTTTGTAAGGACTGATAATCATGATGATTGCGCCTATGTTATCTATGTCAACGAGTATGAAAAGCTCGGATAGAATTATGGGTAGGATAATTATAACTGTAGCTAAAATCGTCGATTTTATAATAGCTTTCACCGAAGTTGCGGAAGTCGCTGAGAAATATAGGCTCATGACGATTAAAAACAGCAGGAATATAGCAAACGATGCTATAAAAAGTAGAATCTGCAGGAAACCAAGCTGAGTTGACAACGACGCAAGAAAAAGCCCAATTCCCAAAGCGATAAACGCATATTTCGTACATTCCCAGAAATTATGCAGAGCCAACTTGATTATTCTCAGATTGCTCACAGGAGTACTAAGCAGAACATCGATTGTTCGGTTCTCTTTCTCACTTGCAAGAGAAACACTTACCCAAATAATTGAAAATATTGTAAACAGTGTAAAGATTGTTTTACTGCCACCCAGAAATTGCTCAATCGTTGAAAAACCTTGCTTATCAGTCGCAATTGCAAGCCAAATAACAACAATTAATGAAATTAGAATCGGAAATAAAATTTTGCACACATCGTGCAATTTTTTCGGATTAAAAGTTGTAGATTCAGTTTCTTTAACGGGATTGAAGACAGCAATTGGCTCTTTTTTAAATATTTGACTTTTTTTGTTTACGTTATTACTGCCTTGTCCATCGTATTGTGCTTTTTCCGATATACCTGAAAAGGCAATGAGTCCGAGACTCCACCAGCGGTATTCACGTTCTGCACGCAATGTATAATACCAGAATATAACGAAAGCGACCCAAAGTTCGCAAAAAATAATTATGTAAAACAGAAATTGTGGGATACCTTCCTGTCCTCGGCTTGTGGAAAGCATGAATTGGTTAAGAATCGGCGAAATTATCATACCAATTGACTGTGAATAATTAAAATTGTTTGACTCTATGCTAAACGAAGTAGAAATTAATCCAATAAATAAGCAAACAATCTGAATAATCAGCAGTAAGGTTAGAGTTTTGTATAACGCTGTTGTCAGCTTTGAATGCGTCAACCCATAAAACGCCGCGATTCCTCCAGTTATGAGCATCAACGACAATGAATTGAAAAAATTCCCGATAATTAGCTGAAAGTCGATAAAACCAAACAATTTCGCAAAAAATAAAATCGGTAATCCTGTTAAAATAATTAGAAATAATGATAGAAATTTCCCCAGAATTTTGCCCAGTACAATCGAACGGTCTGTTAAACCCGTAAGCTGAATGAGCTGAAGCGTGTTCTCCCTCGTCTCCGATACAAACGCGTTACAAACTATTACAGGCGTGAGAACAACCGTCAGAATAATCTGCAGCCAGGCAATGAGATAATATAGATTTCTACCGAAACTCTCAAGCTTGGTTTCAAGGGCACTGGAACTCATATCCTCGCCAAGCTGACCCGAATAAATCAGCGCAATAAATATAAATATGACAAGAATATATAGAAAACGAATTAAATATGTAGTAAACCGTCGGCTGAATTGATAGGTTTCTTTCTTAAACATTATTTCAAGCATTTTGTATATTTCCGTATTTCTGCAAATTTATCGATGCATTGTAGAAAATATACTCACAAAGGAAAAGCTTTTTTGTTGAGTCTGCGAATTGCATTTTGTGGACAATTCTTTAAAGGAAGAACTTACAGTGTCATTGCGAGCGAAGCGAAGGCAGGTAAACCTGCATTAACTTGCGTCCTCTGTATTACCCTCAGACTTCTTCGATTTCGCAGAATGGTTTTTCCTGATGTCATTGCGAGTGAAGCGAAGCAATCTCTGCGTTCATCGATGGTTTCTGAATGAGTGTTGATTTTGCGATAGTTTGAATCAATTCCGTTAGTGAAAGCGAAGAATTCCCGGATTTACCAACGAACAACCATTTCAGATGTATGAAAATCGATTGTGTGCTTGCACTCCTCAATGGATTCCCTGATATTGCTTCGCTTCCGATGGTCGCTCGCAATGACATGTGTAAGACATCGTTTTGGAATTACTTTCGGCGGATATTGAGTTTTGATGTGAGTTCGTTGTACATTTCGTGGTCATTCTTGTTCAAATACTTCAGAAGTCTTGCACGCTAACCCACAAGCATCAGAAGTCCTCTGCGCGATGAATGGTCTTTTTTGTTTGCCTTCAGATGCTCTGTTAAATTCTTGATACGCTCTGTGAGAAGGGCTATCTGGATGTGTGCAGAGCCAGTGTCATCATCGTTAATTTTGAATTCTTTGATTAATTCACGCTTTTTTTCGGGTGTAATCATTGTTTTCTCCAATAAGCCAAATCCCAAGCAATGCCAACAAGGTAAAACCGAGGAAAGGTAAAAACGCAAAATAACACTTTAACCGTTGTTGTCAAGAGGTTTAAATCTAAAGATACTGGATTCATCGTCCCCATTTTTACTTACTCAACTCTTTTACTATGAGCTTCTCAATGTTGTATCTGTCACGAACGTTTTTCATTACAAGGCTTCCATCCTTGCCGATAAGTGCGATGTGTGGAATCCCTGTAACATTGTATCTTTGTGCAGACTCGAATGCACCTTTTCCAACGATCTGAGTCCAGGATGCACCAAATTGCTTCTTAATAGATTTCATATTTGCCAGGTTTCGGTCTTTGTTGTCAACGTAAACGCCAACTATTTCCAGCCCTTTGTCCTTGTATTTGCCATATAAATCGACAAGCGTGGGAATATACTGCCTGCAAGGTGCACACCATGCTGCCCAGAAATCGACAATAACTACTTTGCCCTTGAAATCCTTGATGTTTAATGGCTTACCATCAGGCGTATTACCTGAAATCTCAGACGCAAGGATGACGTTGCTTTGCGGACTATTTGATTTCTGTGAGGGTGAATTCTTTATTTTGTCAGCATCTTTTGAGGAGTTATCGCTGTTAACCAAGAAAATTACAGCAATCACAATAAATATGATAAGTACGATGAAAATCAGGTTGTTTTTGTCCATTTTGTTCCCCATTAGTGTTTCATTTACTTTAGAAACATTTTGGAGATTTATTTTATTCCTCGACCAGATTGCACTGTAAATATAAACAAAAACATAAGAATTATTTTTTCTCTTCTTTCATTTCGGCAATTAGTTTTTCCAGAAATTTCCTCACAGTCGCGATTTTCGGTGCGATTTTATCTTCGAGAATCTCAATTATGCTCTTGAGATTGTACTCATCCTTGAAAGATTCTTCTTCCATGCGGTCTTTGAGTATTTTGTATTGCTCGTAAATATCATCAAGAACCTTGCGAAAGCTTATCTCGCCAATGACGAATTCATCAGCATCAATATCAATCAGAAGCAGGCTGTTATCAATCGATTCGAATATCTTTGCTGACGCATCTGAAAAATCTGAAAACATCTGCACTGCATTCGGTGAAAACCTTTTCAAACCCTCAATCGTGTTGAATAAATGGTCTTCAAAGCTCTGCATTGTCTCATTTATGCGAGTTAGCATTTCAAGTGCAGCATCTCCGAAGGTAATCGACTCAACCGTAAGATGTTCAAACTCGCTGACATCCATAGCCACCTTATCCTGCAAAACGTTCAAGTTTAACTCTTCTTCATCAAGGAAAACTCTTCTGATTATTCGTTTACTCTGCTTCAGCGACTCGGTTAAGTCGTCCATGATTTTACCGAGAGTTACGCCGGGCTCGCATTCAAAAACACGATTATCGCCAAGTATCAATATCTTCATCGAATCCTCTGTTTAGGTTGTGTCCTATAATGTGAAAATGAAGTTTGCGTTAAGCAAAAACATTGTTATTTTTGAGCAAGGCATAATAGCATTAACTTTAGCAGGATAAAGATGTTTATCAAAAATGAAGATACCGGTGGTTTTATTCAAACAACTGTAACCCGCGCGGTTAATTGGTGCAGAAAAAACAGCATCTGGCCTCTGGGTGGTCTTGCGTGTTGTGCAATAGAGATGATGGCAACAGCTGCGACGAGATATGACATGGACAGATTCGGCTGGGGTTTGTTCCGACCGAGTCCACGCCAAGCGGATTTAATGCTGGTTTCCGGCACACTCACGCACAAAATGGCTGTCCGCATGGTTCGTTTGTACGAGCAGATGCCTGCACCGAAATATGTTCTTGCCATGGGTGCCTGCGCGATTAGCGGCGGACCGTATTATCCTTACGGTTACTCGGTTGTAAAAGGTATTGACCTTTATCTGCCTGTTGATGTGTACGTCCCAGGATGTCCGCCACGACCCGAAGCGCTTATCGACGGAATTTACAAGCTTCAACAGATGATGCTTAACGAACCCCTGAAAGCGCGTAACAAACGCTATGAATATTGGCAGGAAAACAGAGAAAAACTTGAAGAAATCGAGAATCGCACATGGGAAGCATCTCAGGATGATTTAACTTCGATGAAACATGTTGTGTTCCCTGAGATTTCCAATGCAAAATCGATTGAGAAGTTCAAGAATTTTAGTTCTGAATATTGCTCCGAGGAAGGTAAGAAAAAGCTTGCGAAGGAGCTTGAAGAAAAGGCTGAGAAGAAAGCGGACAATAAGGCTGAGAAAACTGATAAAAAATCGAAAACCAAAAAAACAACCACAAAAAATGTGGATAAATAATCGGGGATAAAATGGAAAAAAGCGAAATTGTAAATATATTGAACGAGAAATTTGCGGATAAAATCATTGAAACGCCTGAAAATACAATTGATGCAACAATTATAATTAAACCAGAACATTTAATTGAAATCGTCGAAATCATCAAAACTGACGAGCAATTGCTCCTAAACGTTTGCCACTCGATTTCAGGAGTTGACTACGATAAAACCTCACCCCTGGGCATCACATATCATTTTGTGAGTTATAAATTCCATCATTGGTTAACATTGAAAGTTCAATTCGAAAGTCGAGATGGCTGTGCAGTCGAGAGCCTCAGCAACATTTTCAGCAGCGCGAACTGGCTTGAACGCGAAGTTTTCGACCTCTACGGAATAACATTCACAAATCATCCCGACCTACGCAGAATACTCACACCTGACGACTGGGAAGGTCATCCTCTACGAAAAGACTACGAAATGCCTGAAACTTATCAGAACGTCAAAAACAAGCCAGAAAAC
>JAIOTL010000348.1 GCA_021106775.1 Planctomycetota bacterium
ATTATCAGTACATATTCTATTTCATTATATTCAAATTATAATGTCAAACTAAACTTTTTAAAGATATTTAATGATTTTATTCTTTCTTTTGTACTTTTATTATGAAATTACTAAATCCGTTTATACAGACTAACAGATTCCTTGGGCTATAGATACTGCTAAATCAACAATATTCAAAATTTTTCCACATATTTCACAATTTCATTTAACAAAAACAAATACGTTGCAACAGTTGAAATATTGATATATATTTGCGTAAATCCGTGCTGTGCATTTCATTAATGAACAGTGCATTTTGAATGTTTTGCAACATTTGCAATATTTATAATTATATTAGCATCAGTTTTGTAAAGAAACCCTCTTTATATAATACAAAAGCATATATTGCAACATTCACCACTATAATATTTAATTTTTGTACCATATATTAGTTGATAGTATCTTCCTACAAATTTATCGTCAGTATTTTATGCAAAATTCCTTGAACTAAGTTTTCGCTTGCACGGATGTTGCTGTTTTGTTTGTATTCTTCTTTATTCATTGTTCCTTTGGTGTATAATAATAAACATCGATTTTTTTCATTTTGCAGACAACGGCATCTTAGGGTCGTTGCATCGAAAGGTGAAGTTTTAATGATATATCATATTCTGCGAACATTTTTCATACTGATTTTCACTTATGAATCATGGCAGCTTTCACAATTATTTGACCCGCATTATAGTGCCTGGGGTATAATTCTCGGTCTTGTTGTCTCAGTTGTAATTGTGGGTTGCGAGTTGATATTCAGCAAGAAATATTTTACCGGTTTCTTTTCGATAATCCTCGGTTTATTCCTTGGGCTTCTGATTTCAATATTTTTTGTTCAGCTTATTGCTTACATCCCCGGCGAATACAACATTTCGGACGAACAAAAGAAGTTTATCGGTTTTTTGGTAACCATATTCATTTGTTATCTTTCAATAATTCTTATTCTTCGCTCGCGAGGAAATTATAAGCTGATTATTCCCTTTCTCGAGTTCAAACCTCAAGGACCTCAGCAAAAGCGTTTGCTTGTTGATACATCGACGGTTATTGACGGCAGAATTGCTGAGATGTGTGAAACTCATATCTTTGACCAGCCTTTGTATGTGCCTGATTTTGTACTTGAGGAAATACATCAGTTTGCGGATTCGCCAGACAAGGTAAAGCGCGCTCGCGGACGCAGAGGACTCGAAATACTCAACAAACTTCGGGGCAATCCCAAACTTCAGATTGAAATTATGAGCACGAATTCTGACCCGTCGTTGAATCATGATGCACGTGTTATTCAGTTTGCTCTCGATGTGAACTCGCGCATTATCACAACCGATTATAATCTTCACAAACTTGCTCAGCTTCGCGGTATTGACATTTTGAACCTTAACGACCTCGCGGTTTCAATGCGTTCAATGTTTCTACCTGGAGAACCTTTGAGTTTAAGGCTTATCAAAGCAGGTGAGGAATATGAGCAGGGGGTTGGATTTCTTGATGATGGAACAATGGTTGTTGTCAAGGATGGCAGAAAATATCTCAATCATGAGGTGCATGTAGAAGTTACAAGCGTTTTGCAGAAACAAACAGGCAGAATTATTTTCGCGAAATTGATAAGGTCTCTTGAGTTAAAAAGTAAAACTGATTTTGGCGATACTGAATCATCAAAAGCTGATGATACAAACAACTTCAATAAAAACAGTATCGAACCGAAGAAAAAAAGCGGTTCAAGAAGCAGCAGACACAAAAAACCAGGGAAATAATTTTTTTTATGTAATTGAGAACACTAAATATCTCTGATTCTGATTGAATATTGAAAAAAATCGCAAAAGTTATTCATTCATAATTTTTTATTGCTTGACGAGCATGTTTGCATAATTAAAATACCACCACACAGGTAAACCTGCTTTTTTCTCACAGCATTGACAATAGGAGCAATTAACAGACTTGTTTGACAGACGCAGGAAAAGTTCTTGAAGTCAACTCGACGGGTCGAAAAAACGCATGTTTACATGCCCTATTGAAGATGTTTTAAAAGAAAAGCTGAAAATCTGTCCCCCCAAGTGAAGAATTCAAATTATTTACATAAAAGCATCCCCGCTATTGAGGTATTCAATGTCATTAATTACAAAAATCTTCATTGTACTTACTGCAATAATGGCAGTTGTATTTATGATTATTGCAGGTTCGTTGCTTGCAAAACAGAGCAATTTTAAAGTTCGTGCAAATGCAGAGAGAATTAACAGGATCCATGAAGAGGAAATCTCCAAACGACTGCACAGTCGGTATGATTCGCTTCAGGAGAGAAAACGGAAAACTATCTTCAAATCGCGTGAGAATATGCTTTATGCATATACTGTAATCGCTCAGCTTGAAGCGAAATATGCTGTTGCCAAGAAAGCTGCTGAGGATGTTGATTTAAGCATTGACAGATTTGCGGATATCAGAAGCCAGTTTGACAAGGTGGTCGAAGATTATTCAGCAATGCTTGAAAACATTATGAGCACAGTTACACAAGTTTCAGAGAACAAAAACAAAATCGGTGAGAAAAGATCGACTCTCTGGAAAAATCTTACAAGCATTGAAGCTAAGGTTGGACATCTTCGCGAAGAGATTAATCTTTTCGATTACAACCTATACCGGATGAGAAAGAATAACAGAGCCAAACGACAAACTCTGGAAATATATCGGGAAATCGATCCTGACAGCTATATTCCTGGGTTGGAACAAGCGCCGAAGCTCAAAGATGCTCACGTTATCAGCTATGATCCTGATACAGGGCTTGTTGGAATTAATCATGGTTATTCTTCACATGTTGAGAAACACCAAGTTTTCACACTTTCTAGAAACAGCGAATTCGTAGCAAAAATTGAGATTATCAATATCCAAGCTGGTTCAGCAGTAGGTAGAATTATTGAAGGAACAACTATCAGACAGGTTAAACTTGGAGATTCGGTTAAACCTGCTGCATACATAAAATAACAATAAAATCCCCAAAATTATTAACAACACTTCGGGTGTAAGGAGATAAAATGGCAATGATATCAAAGATTTTTATAATAACGATATTGATTCTATCTTGCGTTTTTCTCGGTATTGCGATAACTCAAGTTAATGCTGCCGATGACAACCCAAAGTTCAAGTTTCAGGAAGAATTGAGACTGAGAGCACACATCGCGTTCGACATCAAACGCTATAAAAGAAGCATTGAACAAGAACAGGACGCGCTTGAAGGCAATTTCGTTAAAACTTACAATGCCCTTAAGACGATGCATGAGAAACTCATCAAGCAAGTTGCTACAAAGGAAAATGCAACCAATGAAGAGGTCAAGAACAGAACTGAATCTCTGAAAATACTTGCTGATATTGAAAAGAGAGTTTCAAATTTCCTCGCGGCGATGAAAGCATACAAACTTTCGCTTGAGGCTTTCGTACGCAAAAACGGCGCGCTTGTATATTCGTATCAGGATACTGTGAGACAGTATGAATCGCTTGCAACAGAGTATATTCGGATGCAACTTGAATATCGCAAGCTCAGCGAAGAACACAGGGCTATTTCTGATTCTTTCCTTGATGCACAACGCGAATCGCAAAATCTGACACTGTCGCAGGAACACTATGAGCAAAAAAATCCAGATATTGCAAAATTTGCGTTAACTTACGGTAAATTTGTTGAAGGAATGGTTCAGGCAGCAGCGGAACCTCCTTCAGGAATCGTAATAATCAATATCGGCAAGAACGAAGGCGTTATCAAAGGCATGAGATTGTCAGTAATCAGAGGTTCTGAATATATCGCGAAAATCCGTGTTACAAGAGTTGACCCAACGACTTCTTTCTGTGTTGTTGAAAGTGAATATCTGCAAACAAGAATCCGTCAAGGTGATTCTGTCAGGCGTTCATTGATTCTTGTTCCTAAAAAACCTCTTGGCAAAATCGACAGAAACAGATAATTTACAATTAAATGACAAAACATAATCCCTTGAAAGCGAGGATATAAATATGGTAGAGTTTGAAGACGAACTGGAAGAAGAATTTGATGAAGAGTTCGATGATGAGTTTGAGGAAGACTGGGAAGAATTCGAACCCGAAGCAGAAGAATTTTTTACCGGTCCGCTTTATATACCTACCGAATCATCAGTAAATTTCGAGCATTATACACTTATTGGAGCAATCGTTGTAATGATAATTGCTTCATACTTGCTCTACACCAAAGTTCTTGTCGGAGTGTATGACAGTGGTTTTGGTGGCGAAACTTATGATGAAAAAGTAGCGAACTTCGATTATCAGCAGGCGAAAGAAAAAGTCGAGATTCTCGGCTTTGGCAAATATAATCCAGAACCTGAAAACGAAAAAGAACCATTTGATTATGCAGTCCTTGATGCCGGCACAAACCAAGGCATCTCTGCTGGTATGATATTTTACTTCAATCCAGCAAAAGGCACAGGAATCAGAAACGGTTACTGGGATGTTGACCCACTAAATCCAAAAGTTGAAGCAAAATTGCAAATCAAACCTGAAGAACTGACAATGCTTGTGGTTCGAGAAGTCGGAGACGACTATGCATGGGCTGAATTCGCAAAATACATCAGCGAAGATGACAAAAAACAGTTCAAATCCACAACAGGTGAAGAAATGAAAAATGTTCTTCACGATTATGTTGTTCAGAAGAAAAAACTTTCAATTATCGCTTATACCAACACGAAAAGTCCTGTCACAATTGACACTCCGCTTCCTTATAAACCTAAACCGCATAAACCTCTGCAGTATAATATCTGGGAGGAAGCATATGACCTCAGCGGAGATAAAATTTACAAGGCGATAAATCTTGAAACAATTGATAAAAATTTCAATATCATAACAACAGCAGTCGAGGAAGATTACACTGATCCAAACACAGACTGGAACGTTTTGAAAAGGATTAAATTGACAATCGATGAAATAAAGAGCCTGCTTGAAATCAAAGAAGAACAAGCAGCAATCAACGAATCATCGGTTATGGTAAACATGAACAGAGAAACATTACCAAATGCACTCATCCTTTTCAGCAAAGCACAATTCGCTTACATCGCTCCACCTGTTGATCAGACTCTTTTCAGACTTGTATCAAATAAACTTGATGAATTGAAGGATTAACCGAAATTCATCCATTAGGAAGCAAGAAAGGTGAACCTGCTTTTATCACAACATCGTTAAAAGGAACTTTTTTAACTCAGTTGAAAGATAGTATAAAAGCGGAAAATCTGAAACAAAGTGAAAGGATATAAATAATGGTTGAATATGAAGACGAATATGAAGACGAGGAATACGAAGACGACGAGTACGAGGAAGATGAATACGAAGATGATGAATACGATGAGTATGAAGATGACGAATATGAAGATGAACGCTATGACAGAAGATATGACGAAGATTTCGATGCCGTCTCAGCTGAACCCGAAATAAAGACAGCAATCGGTATCGACGGTTTCGCCATTATCTTCTCATTTATCCTTCTTCTTGTCGCATCGTTTCTTCTTGCACGGTATTCTTTGTATGAAGTTTATGATGAAAGCTTTCTCGGCTTGATTCCGCCTAAGGAAATACCGGAAATGAATCAGAGTTTCAATGTTGAAAGCTTCGGCTATGATAAATCCATCTCGGATGTATATAATTATGCATATATCGATGCTGGCACCAACCAAGGTCTTGAA
Organism: Planctomycetota bacterium; assembly: GCA_021106775.1. The sequence goes on from JAIOTL010000348.1 coordinate 5,700, forward strand.
CGCGGCTTTATTCTTTATATGGGCAGTAAAATTGTAACACTCGATAAGGAAATGGAATCTGGTGCTGGTGATTGGGGCATCTGCATGGTTGTTACCGACGACATCGGTGCTGAATACTGCAGAGCTGACATCGTAAAAATCCGCGCACCGAAAAAAGACAGTCTTGAGAATTCGGTTCGCACTATTGGCGGTACTGGCAGTGACAGTGAAACCGGCAATTGGCTGTCGCTTTCTACGCTAACTTCACTGATGAAAAACCTTAATTGGCTTCTTAAAGATGAAAATATACCTTCTGAGCAGAAAAAAGTTAGAATCGCTAAATGGGACAGTAATAATCAATGGATAGTTGCGAAGATAGAAAGCGATTACTCAAAAAGCATGAAAAAAAGAGTACCCATGAAGAAGAAAAAATAAGTTAGCATAAATTAATAAAGGGTTTAGGTATCAACGCCTAAACCCTTTTTTTTGTAGTAATTTTGTAAGAAAAGAAAAGTGATTACTTCTGAGTCTGCTTTTCCATGAACTTGTTCAGTTTAATCTGCAATCTTGATTTCCTGCGATTTGCTTGCCCTTCATGAATCACACCGTGTTTGTTGGCAACATCATAATACTTCATGGCAAGTATAACTTCATTGTTGATTTCTTCGACATTCTCACTATGCTGTAAAAGCTTAACGACTTTCTTGGTCTGCGTCCGCATTCTGGACTTTTCCGCCTTGTTTAGCATACGTTGTTTCTCGTTTTGTTTAACTCGCTCTTTTGCTGATTTCGAATGCGCCATATTTGTCCTCTGTATTTATGTATGAAAAGAAAAAATCTACATTCACCAGAAATTAAGTCAAGCATTTTTCACGATTCCTCCTGCTTTTTCCTGTCTTTTCAGTTTAAGCGAAGTTTAATTGATAATAACATAAGCATTTTTCGAGTTAGCCAATAATGATCCGGTTTAACGAAGCTGTTATCTCACTTGCCCAAAGGCTCAATTATTTCCGCAAGGAAGACAAGAGCGAATTATTGAAGCAATTCCACGAGGCTTCATCCGATGATCTTAAAATCAGCTTCGACAGGTTCCTGCAAGCTAAAGGACTCATCACTGTACAAGAATCGCGAAGGCTGAGAGTTTCGGTTACATCGATGATCGCGCCAAAAATTC
>JAIOTL010000025.1 GCA_021106775.1 Planctomycetota bacterium
TACACTTCTATAATACAATCGAAGGGATACAATGATTGATATCGCTGTTATCGGCGCAGGAAAATGGGGTAAGAACCTTGTTCGCAATTTTTATGAAATCGGCAGTTTGAAGGCAGTTTCGGAAGTTGAAGAAAAAACCAGACAAACGCTTAAGGAAGAATTCCCAAACATCAACGTTTATGCTGATTTTAATGAGATTCTGAACTCAGAGATACCTGCGGTTGCAATTGCGACACCTGTTCCGACACATTATGAATTGGCGAAAAAATTCCTCGAAGCAGGCAAAGATGTTTTCGTTGAAAAACCGATGTGCATGAAAGTTACTGAGGCTGAGGAACTTCTGAAAATATCTCAGGATAAAAACAGAATTCTCATGACCGGGCATCTTCTGCTATATCAACCTGCGATTCAGTGGATAAAACAATATCTTGATGATGGTAAATTGGGTAAAATCCATAGCCTGCATCAGGAACGACTCAATCTGGGACGCGCGCGCAATGCTGAGAACGTACTCTGGAGCCTTGGCGTGCACGACATCGCTGTTTTGCTTTATCTCATCGATAAAACGCCTGAGAAAGTGATGGCAACTGGTCAGCGCGTTTTGCAGGACAAAATTGAGGATGACACATATTTGCACATGACTTTCGAAGGTGGATTAGTCGCACATTTGCATAATTCATGGCTTTGGCATGAGAGACATCGAATGTTAAACATTGTTGGCGAAAAGGGCATGTTAACCTACAACGAGCTTGAACAGACCGTAACATTACACAAAAAGACAATTGATGGTGATTTGCAGAACCATGATGATGGAAGCGAGTTGATTTACAAAGGTGAAGGACAGCCTTTGCGCCTGGAATGCGAGCATTTCCTGAATTGTTGTGAAACCCGCGAAACACCGACATCGGATGGGAAATCCGCCCTTGAAGTCATTAAAATCCTCGAAGCTGCAACAGCGCAGATGATTTAACAAAGGAGAGATGATGAGCGATTATTTCAAACATGAATCAGCATACGTCGATGAAGGCGCACAGGTTGGCGAGGGAACGAAAATCTGGCATTTCAGCCATGTTATGGGCAGAGCTGTCGTCGGCAAAAAATGCTCAATCGGTCAGAATGTTTTCATTGCAAACGATTCTGTGGTCGGAAATTATTGTAAAATTCAGAATAATGTTTCGCTTTACGAGGGTGTTGAGCTTGAGGACTATGTTTTTTGTGGTCCCAGCATGGTTTTCACGAATGTGCTTACGCCTCGCTCTGCTTTTCCACGATGTACAAGCGAGGATTATCATAGAACACTGATAAAACACGGCGCAAGCATCGGCGCGAACGCAACAATTGTAAGCGGCATCGTTCTAAATGAGTGGTCATTCATCGCTGCTGGTGCTGTCGTCGTCAAAGATGTCCCTTCCTACGCATTAATGGCAGGCGTTCCTGCAAAACGTATTGGATGGGCGTGTCAGTGCGGAATTACGCTAAAACCTAGTGGTGAACATGCAAAATGCTCGGAATGCGGTCGCGAATACAAACTTGTTTCAGATGAAAAACTTGAATATCTGGATAACATAAAATAAAAATCGAGTTAATAGTGAATAAATTCACTTTTTATTATGCTTTTAAGCATATTTTTTTATAATCAGTCAAATTTTATAACGATATTCATTAGTGAAACAACTTTTCATTTTCAAAAAAATAAATTAAGGGAACGAAATGGATAAAATACCAATTCTCGATCTGCAGCAGGAAGTAGCAGAAATCTGGGACGAACTTATGCCGAAGGTTGAAGAAGTCATCAAATCAGGCTGGTTCATACTCGGTCCAACCGTGAAAAACTTTGAAGAAGCTGTCGCGAAATATCTTGGAGTTAAGCATGCGATAGGCTGCAATTCTGGAACCGACGCACTCATCATCGGTTTGCGTGCCCTTGGTGTGAAACCTGGGGACGAAGTTATTTGCCCGTCTTTCACGTTTTTTGCAACTGCGGAATCAATCAACAACGTTGGTGCAACGCCGTTTTTTGTTGATATTGAACCTGATGCGTTTAACATGGAACCAGCAAAAATCGAAGCAGCAATTACAGACAAAACTAAAGTTATCCTGCCGGTACATTTGTTTGGACATCCAGCAAATATGGATGAAATCAAAGAAGTTGCAAAGAAACATAACGTAAAGGTGCTTGAGGATTGTGCGCAATCTTTCGGTGCAGAATACAAGGGTAAAAAAACCGGTTCATTGGGTGATGTCGGCTCATTCTCTTTTTTCCCGACAAAAAATCTTGGCGCATACGGGGATGGTGGTCTCATCACCACAAACGATGACAGAGTTGCAGATTTAGCAAGGATTTTACGCGTCCATGGTGGTAGAAATAAATATAATAATGAAATTTTAGGCTACAATTCTCGACTCGACGCAATACAGGCAGCAATTCTGCACGTTAAACTCGGTCATATTAACGAATATAACAACAGACGCAGAGCAAATGCTGACAGATATCGTGATTTGTTTGCAAAAATTGATGGTGTGATTGCGCCGCCTGAGGCTGATTGTGCAAAGCATGTGTATCATCAGTACACGATTCGGGTGCTTAACGGAAAGCGCGATCTTGTGCACGAGAAACTCAAAGAAGCGAATATTGCATCGATGATTTATTATCCAATTCCGGTACATCTTCTGCCTGTTTATAAGAATATGGAAGGATTCAAGCAACCTAAGCCTGAAGACATGCTCGTTACAGATAAGGCAGCTGATGAAGTGCTGAGTATTCCTGTGTATCCGCAGCTTACCGAAGATATGCAGAAGCGTGTTGTAGCGGAAATCGCGAAAATTATTTCGTAAAATTCAGATGATTAACCACAAATCCTGCGTCAACTACGCGGGATTTTTTTTGTTGTATTTTGCACAGTTTTTAATCGATAATAGATTTCGAATATTTATAAGGTGGAAAAATGCCAGGGATACTCGGAATTATCAGTAATCATGAAAAATTAACCGAAATTGAAATCGATTATCTCTCACTTGCGCCATTTGATTGCTGTAAAAAATCCTTCGAGAACTTGCGTTTTGAAAGGTTTACGAACCCAAAATTTCTTGATGACAAGGTTTTTGAGGAAGATGACGATCTGCTCATCGGAATTGAAGGAATCATCTTCAATTATGCAGATTTGCGGGCAAAATACAAATCTGAGAACAATTTCAGCCTTGTCAAAAAGATGTACGAAGAGAGCGAGAACAGTTTTTTCAATGATTTTCGCGGTGAATTCTCAGGCTTCGTTTACAACAAGAAGAAAAACACCGTGCATGTGTTCACAAATCATACATCATCGAAAAACATTTATTTTTATTATGATTCAGATGTGTTTATCTTTGCATCGGAAGTGAAAATCATCACGCAAGCGTTGAAAAAGCTTGGGAAAAACAGTTCGCTGAACGAAACAGGCGCATATTTCCTCCTCACATACGGATTTATGCTTCACGACCATACTCTTGTCAAAAATGTTAAAAAGCTCTTACCCGGACATTATATCAAAATCAATCTTGCTCAAGAATCCGATGGAAAAATCTCATTCAAACATATAATTGATCCATATTTTCACTTCACAAACAGTGAAATCACAGGAGAATCAAAATCTGAAATTATTGAGAAAATTGACGAGAAATTCAGACATGCTGTGATGCAGGAGTATAAAAAGGATGTTGAGTATGGGTTTCGGCATATAGCAACACTGAGCGGTGGTCTCGATTCGCGCATGGGTGTTTTAATGGCTGATAAACTCGGATTCAATGATATCACAACAATGACGTTTAGTGAAAGTGATTATTATGATGAGAAAATCGCCAGGAAAATCGCTCGCGAACACGGTTTTGAGTATCTGTTTATGTCGCTAGACCATGGTAATTATCTGAAGGACGTTGATTCTCCAGTGATTTGCAATGATGGGAATGTCTTTTATGCTGGTGCTGCCCATCATCTGCGCATGACAAGTTTTTTTAATCACAAGGATTTTGGACTTCA
>JAIOTL010000009.1 GCA_021106775.1 Planctomycetota bacterium
GCTTTGATGATGTCATTGTTGGTTCACAGCATGCTTATACTGGTGTAGTTCGCTCAGGTTCCGCATTTATTTTTTTTGGTAAATCAAACTGGAGCTCAAAGATTGATGCAGAAAATGCTGACGTTGAACTAATTGGGAGTATCGTAATGAAGAGTTTTGGTGTTATCGTTTCCTCTGCAGGTGATTTTAATAATGATGGCTATGATGATGTGATTGTTGGTGCAATTGGTAAAGCATACATCTTTTTGGGGTCATCAAATCCTTATTCAAAAATATATACTTCCAATGCTGATGTTATTTTGATCGGTGAAAATCATGGGGACTTTTTCGGAACAAGGATTTCTAATGCTGGAGATTTCAACAATGACGGTTTCGATGATGTAATAGTTGGTTCACCAGAACATAATTATCCTGAGAATGCTGGTTGTGTATACATTTATTTCGGAAGTTCGAATCCCATTTCTTCTATAGAAGCAATAAATGCAGATATCAGAATTATAGGAAACAACAGGTACTTCCGATTTGGTAGATGTATTAGTCTTGCAGGAGATTTTAATAAAGATGGGATAAGTGATTTAGTTATTAGTGAAGTGGGATTATCTCAAGTTTCGGCTGGGAATACGTATATTTTCTTTGGCAGTATCCATCCTCAATCATTAATGGATACTTATGATGCTAACATCAAAATAATTCGAACACATTCATATGACAACACTTGTTCTATAGTTTCCTCAGCCGGTGATTTCAATAATGACAGATACGACGATATTATAATTGGTTCTCCAGAATATTTTGATGGTAAAGCTTATATTTTTTATGGAAAATCAAATTTCAATTCTCCTATTTCGATAATAAATGCAGACGTTACACTATATGACAGTAATCCTGGCACAAGGTTTGGTGATGCGGTCGGTGGCGGAGAATAGAACAGTTTTACGCTTTCTTACGAAAACGGCTCTGATAGAGATAAATTATCTAAATCAATGCGAGTAATTCGGAGACGAGTTTGCGGATGCCTTTGTAAATGTCGGCGATTCCGGGTCCGAGCATAAACGCGGGCGTGGTTACAACCTTATTCTCGGCATCCACCACACAATCGTCCACCGCACAATCCTGATGCGTATGCCCCAGAGATTCAACCGCTTTTGCAAGCTCCTTATATTGCGACCTCGGACCAAACGTCAACGTTATATTTTTGCCATGATTTTGCGCAATCTTCGCAAGAGTCCCGGGAGCAATGCACATCGCACCAACCGGTTTTCCTGCTTCCAGAAATTTCCCAACAAACCTGTCAACATCAGCATTCACAGTCGCATCTGCCTGCTTTTGTCCAAAATCCGACAAATTCATCGCAGCACCAAATCCGCCTGGAATCACCACAGCATCAAACTCATTCACATCCGCATGCGCAATATCCTTGATATTCATACGCGCTAGCCTGGCAGACTCCTTCAAAACATTGCGTTTCTCACCCGTGGGCGTTTCATCAAGATGATTTATCTCAGCAAATTCAATGTTTGGCGCAACTGACACGAAATCAACTCCCGCTTGGTCAAGTGCCAGATACGTACACACTGTTTCGTAAATTTCAGAACCATCCTTCACGCCACAGCCAGAAAGTACAACTGCAATTTTTTTCATAGCTTCTCCTGAACAATATGAAGTTTTTGTTGCTTAATGATTTGTGAATTTAGGTAAATTCACGGTTAATTGTATAAAAAAGTTTCAATATATCCATAAATTTTCGCTTCCACAGCTTGCGTTGTTTATAGATTTATTGATAATTTTAATCAAAATACTTTCATTACATGAGGAAGTTACATGACTAAAAAGTTAATTATTTATTTCATGCTTTCGAATATTTTAGTTTTCGCATTTTCTTGTTCCGGCGGTGGGACTGGAGTTTCGATAAAAGTTACACCAACTTCCCACACTTACGGAACTGTTGCTGTGCCAAATTATGAAACTGCTGATTTTGTGATTAAGAACAGCAGTAAAGAAATATTTACCATAACTTCAATGCGCTTTTCGGGTGCAACACCAACTGAATTCTTCATCTCAGCAGGTGCATCAGTACCCAAGAATATCTATTCAAGGGGCGAAGTAATTATTACAATCAGATTTCAACCAAGAACAAAAGGACCAAAAAGTGCGCTGCTTGAAATCTTGCACACAAAACCAAATATGAATCCACTGACAATTAATGTCAAAGGGAATGCAACCACTTTTCCACAGATTGAAGCTGATCCATTGAGTCACAACTTCGGTTCAATGTGGGTGCAAGGTATTGTCGACCATGAGTTCACAATACGAAGCACAGGTACAGAAGCACTCAACATTTCTGCCCTGACTATGGGTGGCATCAACGGTTCCGAATTTAAGATTGTTAATCCACCGACAGTTCCACTTATGATGGATCCTGGTAATGTTGAGAAATTTACAATTGAATGGACTTCAACAAATCCGCCTGGTGTCAAAAATGCTGCCCTTACAATCCAACACAACGCTGTTGGTTTTTCCACAGTCATTAATCTTACTGCAGATGCTACGCCATATATGCAACTTGAAATTACGACAACACGTCTTTCAAACGGTACAAGTTGGGAGACATATATCGATGATCTTGAGTCAACAGGCGGTAATGGAAACGAGATTTGGTCTGTGAAATCGGGCGATTTCCCGGCAGGTTTAGCAATCAACCCACTCTCAGGTGAAATTACCGGAAAACCTGCTTATCCTGGAGCATACGACTTCACAATCGAAATTGATGACGGTATTTCATCTGATGAACAGCAATATCTGATAGATGTTGTTGGAAGTGCTACCTGGGAAGACGTAACTCCAAGCGGTTTCCTTGTGAAAGGCAGATCAGCAGTTGGCAGTCATGAGTTTAGGTTATTTTTCTTCGGAGGAACCAGCAACGGCAACGGAGTAACGGATATTAAGATTTTTGATACTCTAAACGATACATTCCAATCAGCAAGCAGCAGTCTACCCCAAGCACGCGAAAGAGCCTGTACAGCAACAATTGGTAATTATATTTACATCTTCGGAGGCAGGTCAAGCTCCTTTTCTACAGGAATGACAATTGGTTCTGTTGCAAAATATAACGCCACTACAAATTCAATAACTTCCGATGCATATATGCCTAATGGAGGTCAATATAACATGACATGTGGGATTCACGACGGTAAAGTATATATCCTTGGCGGTGCTGCACCATACGATAAAAAGGTATATGAATTCACTCCAGGTTCTGGCGGAGGAAATGGTTCATGGACGACTAAGGGTGATTTACTCCTTGGAGCAGGGGCAATGGGTTTCGCAAGTTACAATATGAAAATGTACCTTTTTGGTGGTTATTTCTTTGGTTTAATGAACGAGGTTCGAGAATATGATGTAACCACAGGTGAAGCTGGCACTCCAGTTGGCAATACGATTCAAAGAACAGGCAGAATGCAGTATGGTTTAATTGTGGATTCAGCATACATGGTCGATAATGTTGATAATTTACAGAAATTCAATTTCACAACATTTGCTGGGAACTCGGCGAACTATCCGGATTGCCCAATGACAACTACGTATTCTTATTCATCGCAAAATGTTGAATGTATGGGCAGAATTTACATAAACAAGGGTTATGAAGATTCAAACCAAATATACGCTTATACACCATAAGCGGATTATACTTGTTAGATAATGGAAAATTGGTAACCTGTGCTAATTTGGGTGCTCAAGCTTAAAATTGACTTTGAGAATTCTCTCATAATTACGTTCTTCAAAGTTAAAATCCATGCAAAACTCAAGCCAGAGCGATGATTCAGTTACTATCGGTTTCGAGAACCAAACACCCTTTTCAAGTGTGAAACCTTGCATTCCCTCAGAATAGAACGCTTTTATCTCATTAGTGCCGGGAAACGGTCTCGTTCGCATAGAATCAATTGCCGGTCCAACTGTAAGAAAGTATTTGACATGCTCAAGCGGCATCATAATAATTTGAGAATTCTGATGACAGCGTAAAACATTCATCGATGAGTCTGATTTATCGATTTCTATTATGCGAATTTGATATATGGAATCATTATCGGATTTGAAACTTGATGAATTATTATAATCGATAATATTGCCATATATTTTGAAATCGTCTTGATTCAAGAATTTCGCGATTAATGTAAATGTTCTTAAGTCCATAGATTCCCTTTGCCTCTGCTGAATTTTTTGAGGCTAATAATATTATTTTACTTTATAATCATACTTTTCATTGCATTAAAACGCATTTCGAAACTTTTAATCAGATTTTTCACCAATTTCGTTCCATTATTCTATTTTCAGACCCATAAGTGGTGAATTGGTTACTCATGCTTGTAAAAAACAAACATTGTGCTATAAATGGCGTAAATTTTTGCGAGGTTGAAATGCAGATAGATCATATCGGAATAGCGGTTACATCACTTGAGGAAGGAGCAAAATTCTATGCTGACGGGCTTGGGCTTGAAAAGCTTGAAACCGAAGTCGTGGAAGAGCAGAAAGTGCGCGTTCTGAAGCTCGAAATTACAGGAGTGCACATCGAATTGCTTGAGCCTTTGACCGAAAATGAAGGACCAATCGGAAAATTTATCGAGAAAAACGGAGGTCGCGGCGGGATTCATCACATCGCGTACCGAGTTGACGATGTTGTACAGATGACTGAGCATATGAAAAGCCTCGGATACAAAGCGTTGTACGACGAGCCTAGGATTGGTGCTGGTGGACTCAAGATAATGTTTCTGCATCCAAAAGGCACTGCTGGTGTTCTCACCGCGCTTTGCCAGCATATCTAATTGTTTTTGACACAAATATTATCTTTGTAGTAGTATTCATTTAATGGTTTTGTTGTCATTCCTGCAAAAGCAGGAATCCAGAAATTCATTAATATGTCTTGCTTCCGCTGGATTCCCAATCAAATTGGGAATGACAATAACATTATTTCTAAACCACTACTTTATCTTTTGTCTTCTGCAATATACTTTTGCAGACGTTTGAGACCTTCTTCGATGTTTTCAACCGAGTTGGCATAGGAAAAGCGTAGATGTCCTTCACCCTTTGTGCCGAAATCGATACCTGGCGTAACTCCAACATGCGCCTTCTCAAGGATATCAAAGGCAAGCTTCAGTGAGTCGTGCCCTAGTGACAAATGTTCAGCCTTCACGAAAACATAGAACGCACCCGTGGGTTCAACGCTGATTGTAAATCCCAGCTCTCGCAGTTTATTTATCATCAATTTTCGCCGCTCATCGTAGGTTTTCCGCATCCGTTCTATGTCTTCCTTAGCATGTTTCAACGCAGCGATTGCCGCCCATTGCGCAACAGAACCTGCACAGATGAAAAAACTCTGGTTCAGCTTCATAATTGTGTTCGCATGTTTTTTCGGCACAATAATGTAGCCGATGCGCCAGCCAGTCATCGCATAAAGCTTGGAGAATCCGTTTAAGACGAAGCAATCATCGGTGTGCTGAAGAATCGTGCCTGCATCTCCCTCATACGTCAGACCATGATAAATTTCGTCCGAAACCACGGTAATGCCAAGGTTCGCAATTGCTTTTAGATTTTCAGTTGAAATGACCTGACCTGTCGGGTTTGAAGGAGAATTTATGAGAATCGCCCGTGTATTGCTGTCTACATGTGCTTTTAGTTCGTCAATATCATACTGAAATCCGTTCTCCTCGTGGACATCGATGTAATCGGGCAAACCACCAGCATATTTGATGAAGTTCGGATAGCAGGCATAATGCGGGTTTGAGAGCAGCACTTTTTCGTTGTTTTGCAGAATCGGCGAAAATGCAAGCAGTAGAGCGGGTGATGTGCCGGAAGTTACAAAAACCTGCTCAGGACTGACCTCAACGCCATATTTGCGTTGATAATCCTCGCATATCGCTTCCCGAAGCTCGATGATGCCCATAGATGCGGTATAATGCGTCTTGTTGTCGCGCATTGCTTTGAGCGCAGCATCCTTCACGCATTCGGGTGTGTCAAAGTCCGGCTCACCAATCTCCAGATGAATTATATGTTTGCCTTGATGTTCCAACTCGGATGCGCGGTCAAGCACATCCATCACCATAAACGATTTATAATCCCTGCAATCCGGCATCTTCTCCTCTCAAACATTTTTCAATGCTTTATACAAAAACAGATGAATAATGCATATCCATTTATGATTTGAAACAAAATTATATACGAATGCCGTGTTACTCGATGGGGATGTATATGTCCATTTCGGAATCATCCTGCTGATATTTGAAACGTTCGTCATACAATTCAAACGTATTACCAGCCCTGAGTTTGCGTTCACCTTTAGGCACCCACACACTGTAAATGTAATTGTAAGTATCCTTTATCGAGTCAAGCTTGCCCTTGTGCGTAAACACCGCATACTTTGACGCATCAATACTGCGCTCTATCATTCCATCAGGAATTTCGCGCCCTTCAACAGCATCAACCGCTGCTATCTGCTCGAACTCACCATTTGGCTCCATGGGCACTGCAGGGTCATAA
>JAIOTL010000458.1 GCA_021106775.1 Planctomycetota bacterium
GATTGAATTTTATCAGATTTGCGTGAGATTCGGAATTTCTAATTGAAGAACGCCGCAGGTGAAGCCAAAGCTTCATTGAGGACGTTTTGAGTGAGGAAATTTTGAAGATTGCATGAAGCTGGTAAAATGCACAAAAGTAGTTTTCAAACACAGCCTAACGTGAACTCACCTTAAAATTCTTTAAACCGACCTCATGAACGTCACGTTTATAATGTGCCATGGGTGTTAACGACGGTATTTTCGGGCTTGGTTTGAGCTCAACAGGAGCAATCACAAATTTACCTTTTCCGTCCCAGTTACGTTCTTCACCGGAGTTGTAATAAAAACGTACAAGCTCACCGAGGTTTTTACGTATCTGCAGCTCAAGCATACTTGAGATATACTGAAACACACCTGAAGTCTCGATGCCGAAGTTGCTTAGAAGATTGCGCAGAACCTGCCAGCTTTTCAGCCCAGAAATTGCAGTAATCGCAGGATTAAAGCGCACAACATTGCCCTCAAAGTTTACGCGCGTTCCTTCAGACTCAAGATATGTCGTGCCGGGGATGGAAACATCCGCAAACTGTGCGGTTTCCGTCATCGCCCAATCAATGCACGTCATGAACTCGATACCTGCAAAATATGACGCTGTTCTGTCGTATGCCATCGGGTCTTCGCCGATGATGAGCGCTCCCTTGATTTTGCCTGATTTTAGCATGTCCAGAAGCTCAGCACGCTTTTTTGCACCTTTAATCAGACCGGTAACAGGAACTCGACCTGGTTTGAATGTCGGATCTGCACCGGAAATTTCCAAGCCAGCACCGTTTGAGGCAAGAGATGGCAGAATCAGGTTTGCAGTAATCCCCTTAACCTGCAACAGCAAAACAAGGTTCGCAAATGTTCTGATGTCACCAGGTGCAAGGTCGCGCGACCTGTCAGGACTGTGCACAATAACAATATTTTTCGCGTTCTTGATTTGTTCAACACATGCGCGAATTTTAATCTCATCAACACCGCTCGAACTCACCACAGTCTGCATGCTGAAATCCTGTCCTGAGTTCAGGAATTCTGTACCACCCGGTATTTGTGAAATTTCATCTTTTGAAATGAAACCGTCCTCAATCAACGAAGAAATCACGCCGTTCCAGAAAATTGACGCCCTTCCACGCATCGGGTCAACAGCAACTTCCGCCAAGGTTTCAAGTGAATGAGATATTGAATCCGATGTGATGAGTTTTGCACCCCTATCTTTGACAGCATCAGTGATTTCAACGCTGAGAATCAGATGTTCACTCTGAGTATCAGAATTATTGCAAATAATCAGGTCAGCATCGCGCAACGCAGTTCTGTCAGAGGTTGAGGCGGTAAATCCGAAGGAATCGTCAAGCACACCGGATTTAACACCGGTTTCAAGCAGTGCAATTGAGCCGATATTGTTTGTTTTCAACCCATCGCGAGCAATCATCGATGCTAAAAACATTTCCTCGTTTGAGATGTCAGGATTCACGAAAACAGCAACAGATTCCGGACCATATTTCTCAGCAATATCTTTCAAGCCTTTTACTGTCAACTCATACGCATCACGGAACGGAATATCCGTATGTTGAATCCCCTTACGCAGTCGAGGATGAACGAGCCTGCGAGATTTAATAAACAGCTCACTTCCAACTCGTCCGAAATGACAGAGATAATCACCGGGTTTGCCTGATGATTCGATGAAATATCTGTCATCGCTGTATTTATCTACGCTGATTTCACAGCCAATGGAGCAGAATCCGCAATGTGTTGTTGTTTTTTCCGTTGATAGTGCAGCACGTCCCGGGAAAGGGAATTTTATCTGTAAAGCACCTGTCGGGCATGCGTCAACGCAGTTTCCGCAGTTTATACAGCTTGTGTCAATTAAAGCATCATTCATTGCCGGTCGCATTTCCGCCTTGAACCCGCGATTTACCAATCCAAGGGCAGAAACGGGAAGGATTCTCTCGCATGTGCGGATGCAGCGTGAACATAAAACGCATTTGTTCGGGTCATAAATGATATACGGATGACGCTCGTCAACCTTGTGTTTCCGCACATAACCCTTGTATTTCTCCATGTCAACGCCATATTGTTCACCATAAAGTCGCAGGTCACAATAATCGAAGGCGATACAACCGCAGGAAAGACAGCGATTCGTCTCATGTGTCATATCCTCAAACTCATAACCCGTTGCAACTTCCTTGAAATTGTTTTTTCGCTCTTCAACGCTGATGTCGTTCATTTCATGGCGCGGACTCTGTTTTACCTCGCCAAGCTCCTGTTTACCGGGTTTTGCCCAGAAATCCTTGCGAACGATAAAATCTTCAGGTTCAAGTTCTACACCTTCGAGGTACGCGATTATCGCCTTCGCAGCGCGTTGTCCGTCGCGAATCGCATCAATAACAACCGTTGGACCGTCATCAGCAGCATCACCGCCAGCAAACAACCCTTCAACATTCGTTTTCATCGTCTTCAAGTCAACATCAAAGGTATTCCATTTTGATATGGATGGTGTGTGTTTTTGCTCTTTAAGAAGGTCTTCGAGAATAGGAGATTGACCGATTGCTGATATTGCGAGATCGCACGGCAGCTCGAATTCTGAGCCTTCCATCGGGTTGGGACGACGTCTGCCGGAAGCATCAGGCTCACCAAGCTGCATTCTTATACATTTCAACGCCTTAATTCGATTGCCGTCCTTGGTTATACCAACCGGTGCAGCAAGTTCCATAATTTCGATGCCTTCTTCGATGCAATCGCGAATTTCAAGCTTATCCGCAGGCATTTCATTCTTTGTTCGCCGATAAAGGATGATAACCTTGTCCGCTCCGAGTCGCCATGATAGGCGAGCACAGTCCATCGCAGTATTTCCACCACCGACAACGACAATTGTACCTGTCAGCGATTCGGGTTTTTCCGCCTTCTCTACCAGGTAATCTGCTCCTGTAACCACGCCTTCAGTGTCGAATTCACCTTTAACGCGCATTGCTTTGCCGGCGAATGCGCCTGGAGCAGCAAAAACCGCATCGTGTTTCTCAAACATCGAATCAAGCGTGATGTCCCTACCTACACGTGTATTCGTCTTAATTTCCACGCCGACACGCGTAATATATTCAATTTCATTATCCAAATCCGCTTTGGGCAGACGATATTCGGGGATTCCATAGCGAAGCATGCCGCCAGCATGTGCCATTGACTCGTAAATCACGGATTTATAACCTTTTTTACCCAAAAACCATGCTGCGGTCAGCCCCGAAGGTCCTCCACCGACTATGCCGACGGTTTTACCCTTGTCAGGCGCGCATTCTGGCTGACCGTCATATGCGCCGGGCATATCCGTTACATAGCGTTTAATATAATTAATTCCAACAGCATCATCGATGTCAACACGTCTGCAAACAACCTCGCATTTACGAACGCAGACACGACCACAAATCGCGGGAAGCGGGTTTGTTTCGCGCACAAGGTCAACCGCTTTTCTATACTGCCCCATTGCTGCCAGCGCGATATATCCTTGCGCATCGACATGTGCTGGACAGCCAATTTTACACGGTGAAATGCAGTCGGCGTAATGATTCGAGAGCAGAAGCTCAAGTGCGGTCTTGCGCGATTCTATAACTCTATCGTTTTTCGTATGCACTTTCATGCCTTCGTACACTTTTGTAGCGCATGATGGCAACAGATTATTGCGTCCTTCAATTTCGACGACACAGACGAAGCATGAGCCGTAGGGTTTTAATTCGGGCGAATGACAGAGCGTCGGGATTTCGTCCAGTTTTTGTTCCCGCACTACCTCAAGGATGGTCTGTCCAGCGCGAGCTTCGATTTCCCTGCCATTTATCTCTATTTTTACTGTTTCCATCATTTCTCCTTTGTTGTGTCCTATAACTAGTTTTAGGACAAAACCTAATCTTTGTAAATAGCATCGAAATTACACGAAGTGAT
>JAIOTL010000081.1 GCA_021106775.1 Planctomycetota bacterium
CATTCTCCATCGATGATGGCAATAAAATATGCAAATATTTCGGATGAAGAAAAAAAGATGATAGCAGGAAAGAATTTGATGAAGTTGTTGAAATTATGAAAAATACTTACCAGCAAAATACAAGAAAGAATACAAAAAAAACATTGTTTTCTTTGCATCTTTGCAGGTAGAAAGTTGTTATTCGTATTTGTTCATTGAAAAATAATATCTAAAAAAAGGAGGTTTTATGAATCGAATAATATTGATTATAGTCAGTGTTTTTCTCGTAAGTTTTAGTTTTTTGTATTCAAATGAAACTGATGTTCACTACACAATGGATTATGTAGATGGTAACCAGAAACCTGTTCCACCTGAAGCATTTTCTCCGTTTGCTCAACAGGATACCATTTATGTAACCGAACCTTACATTGAACTCGATTCCGACTGGAATATGGATGTAAAACTCTTCAGTAAATACCGTTACACAAACGAATTTGTAGAAAAGTGGAGAGCCAAATACGGCTACACGCCCACATCTCCAATCACAACGGATGAAGATTTCTTTAAGGCAATAAATCTCGATCTGTCTGGATTTGAAAAAGTTAAAAAAGCGGTTCAAAAAGGTGATTATACAGAAGCACGGAAATTATTCTTATTATCTCAAGCAAAGCGTTCGAGACCATATCAGCTTAAAACTGTTGCGATTTCAAAAGAAGCGGGAGAAGCTGCTGTAGAAGAAGCTGACAAAATAATGGCAGACCCTGATTTTCCGAATTGCCGTCCCGGAATGAAATTCTCTTTGTGGGGATTGATGTACAATCTTGATCGTGCTTACCGTCATTCAAAAGACATGAAATATGCCGAAGCCTGGCTGGAAATGTTCAATCATTGGTATGAAACTTGTCGCCCGCCTGCACAACGTCCCGAAATGTATATTTCCTTTATCTGGATGCCGTATTGGCGTACACTCGGAGCAGGTGGTTCAGCCATTTATTTGTGCGATATTGAGAAGAGAATATTAGATGCATACGAAAACGGTCTCGATACTGTCAACGTTTTCAATGTATATAAATCTATTCTGGAACACGCTCAATACCTTTATCTCTGCAATGATGTTTTTTTACCGAGTAACTGGCAAACTCATCAAGGCGAAGCTATGATAAAGCTCGGAGCATATTTCCCCTATTTCAAAGAAGCGAAAATCTGGCAAAATCAAGCGTGGGCTTTGACACAAGAACATATATTCAAAGAAACTTATGAAGACGGAACACACTGCGAAAATTCTGTTGGCTACGCAATTGGCGTAATCAATCAATATTTCAACACGATAAAAGTCGTTCGAAAATTGGGAGTGAAAATTCCCGATGAATTTCTTGAGAAATGGGAATCGATGTATCTGTGGGCAGTAAAAATATTACCGCCGACAGGCAATTATGTTCCCTGTGGAGATAACGGAATGGGAACGGACGGTGCTCTTATAAAGAGAGCGATTATCAAGGGAGCACTTGAATTTGATGATCCGACAATGAAATATTTTGCAGAAAGATATCCTGAAGATGTTGCCCGAATTGCTGAAAATGAGTTTGAAGAAACTGACGAAATCCTTGATTCCTATAAGCAAGTTACACCGCAATTACCTTCATACACTTCCATTCTTCTTCCCAATACGGGCTGGGCGGTAATGCGGGAATCCTGGAATGAAAAATCACCTTATTTGTTTTTTGATTACGGTTGGGATGAAGCTTGGCACTCGCATCCTGATTTCGGTTCATTCAATATCTGGGCATTTGGCGAACCTCTTCTCACTGAATGCGGAAGAAGTGGCTCTTATGAAGCGGATATTTCCAAAAGATGGTATAAGCAAACCATCGCTCATAACACGGTTTTGGTTGATTCCAGAAGTATGCGTAAATGCGTGAATAACAGGTTAGAACAGTGGTGGACAGGAGATAATTATGATTTTGCGGACGCTATTAGTGATGGCTATCGCTGGATTGGTGTTTTGCATAATCGTCGTGTTCTTTTTGTCAAATCGGATTATTGGATTGTAACGGATTTCCTACCCGGACCAAGTTATTACGGAACAAGTTTCCAGACGAGTGGCTATCACGAATTTGACTGGTTGGCTCATTTCCAACCAACGGAATTAGAAATCGATAATGTTGCAAAACGGATTTATACAAAAAACGAAGATGCCAATCTGGTGTTGATTCCTTTGAACGCTGATGAAGTGGAAATCAGGGAAAGCGAAGGTCCTGTTTCTACACCTTCCGGTGCAAAAGATGCTCCGTATATTTCTCTGCATCAGGAAGGAATGGCATTTGTGCAATATCAGACGCTTCTGTTTCCTTATGAAGGGAAAGAAAGACCTGAAATCAATATCACAAATCTTAAAACAGACAAGGTTAATCGTGATTATCGAAAAAATATTGGTTATGAAATAGATATTCTCAATCGAAAGGATATTTTCCTCGAATCAGGAAATTCAACGGAAAAAACATCTTTTGGAAAATATGAATTTTGCGGGAAAACAGCACATATCCAAAATGCTGAAACTTCCAAAGCACAATATCTTCTTCTGGAAGCTGACTATCTTTCTTTTGACGGAAAACTGATATTTTATGCACCAAAACCTATTGAAGCTATTGAATTTTCAATAACTCAATCAGGAAAACATTCAGTTCTTGAAATAGTCACTGAATCCAATGTTTCGGGAGTTAAGATATGTATTCCCAATGTGAAGAAAGTCAGAGTAAATAATAAAAATCAGAAATTTTCTAAAAAAGGGAAATATTTTATTCTGAAATAATGCTCTTTCCCTCGCTCCTGCGTGGGAATGCTGAAAAATAAAGGAAAAATAATGAATTCTTTTGTTAAAACAGCAAATGAAGGAAAGCCGTTCAAAGATGCTTTTATCTTTGATTGTCACGGTCATTTCGGTGAATTCAACGGATTTTATATCCCTCATACTTCTGCTGAAGAAATCATTACAGTGCTGGATAAAGTTGGAATCAACAAGCTTGCAATCAGCACATTTGCCAACGGACTTCCGTTCGGAAACGATATTGTCGCTAATCAGGCAGTTTCTGCTTATCCTGAAAGATTTGTCGGATATTCCAGAGTAAACGGTAATTATCCTGAAATTATGCGAGAAGAATTAACACGCTGTTTTGATGAATTCGGATTCAAGGGCATAAAGCTCCATCCGTATTGCGATCAGGTTTTA
>JAIOTL010000316.1 GCA_021106775.1 Planctomycetota bacterium
AAGATAATCGGGTAAAGTTATCCTATTTGTTGAAAAAATCTTTCCGACACTTATTACATGAATACTTATTATCATGCAATTAATAAATTTTTTTTTGATGGGATTTATTTTATGGGATATTGAAGGTTTTTACAATATTTTTGGGATAATTCAGCAAATTTGTTAGCAATCGAGTGAAGTGCTTGGTTGTAGCATTTTCTGGATATTTTGCCTAAAAGCGATTTTCAGTTGAATCTTATTTGCTTTACGAAACACGAATTATTAGACAGAACAATAATATGATATGTAAATGAAGAAAATGTCCTAAGGTCGGCATTTTATTCTAATGATTTTTGTCGAGTTATTTTGAGTTAATTCTACAAACTGATATATAGGGGCAATAATCGCATACGGTGTTTCGAGAATTAGTGTGAGAAATGTCAGGTGAAATCGGATAAATGCCGTCTTTCATGAGATTTACTATATGTTTGATTAGAAGCTCAGCATTATTCATAATTGAATCTATTTCAGAATTATCCAGATTTTTACGAACATTCTTAAATAGATTATCATTTAGATTTGATGTATAGAATATATTGGTGAGTTCTTCGTTAATAAAGCCAGCAAGCTGATTTGAGAAAAGATGGTAAAACATTGCAGAATTTATATTATCTATCTTAAAAACTCTTTTCATTGCGAGAAGATAAATTGGCAGCTGAAAATCGGTGTTTGTATAATTCAGAATAGGAATTGATGCTTCTTTGATAAAATCATGTTTTGTCCAGAATTCTTCGATATTAGAGAGACTTAAGCGGTCGACAATTTCATGATATTTATTAAACACGGATGTTTTTTTGTAATCAATTATTAAATAATTAGAAACATTACCCACAGTAATTTTATCAATTAAATCGATGAAACCGCAAATTCTGATTTTATGGTGGCCGTTTTCAATTTCAAGAAACTTCTCATTTTCAGACTTGATAAATTTATCAGTATTAGGATTAGTTTCGGTGTTTTTATGTGGAATTCCGAAGGCTAACTCTATTGCAGCTGGTTCAGCATGAAGAGAGATTCTTCTGTCTATTTCCTTGATTAAAAAATCCTTAAAAAATTGGATAAATTTTTCGAACTGCTTATATTCAGACCTATAAAGAAATATTTTGTAATAATAAGTGAAATATTTCGAAAGAGATTTAAGCGCATTTTCAATAAGAATTGGCTTCATCGAAGAAATGTAGTCAAAATTTGATTCATTCAACATAGTTGAAAACAATTCTGCGAAATCTTCCATTGCTTTGTGAAAAATATTTCCCCAGGTTCCTGCATCTATGACAAAATGCTTTTGTTCCTTAATTCTAAAAATGCTATCAATTAAAAATTTATACGGGCATGTAAGGTATTTTTTAAAACTTGAATGAGAATAAACAATTTTGCTATCCTCAATAATACTGCGAATTGATAAAGTTGAGAATTTTGACAGATTTAAATAGGTTTTATTTTTAACTGAAATATTAGATTTGTTATAATTTATTGTTGTTTTATTTGTTGAAAGAGAAAGTCTCTCAGATATAAAGTTCACAAACGATGAAATTTTAAGAAAATCTAAAGATTTCAATAAAGATAGATTATCCTTTGAAATTCCAATTTTATTATCGATATCATTTATTGTTCTTGTATAAAATCTCTGCAGAAGACCAGGTAAAATGCTATTTGAAGCATCAGTTTTATGATTAATATTCTTAAGGTTAGAAAAAACTGGTAAATGAAGATAAGTGGACTTGTTTAGTGATTCACCTTTTATATTTTTCTCAGCATAGGAAAGAAATAGAAGATCATTAGTTCGGGTCAAAGCCTTATAAAATAGAAAGTCTTCGAATTCATGAAACGATTGTCGTGTGTCGAAACCACAATTTTGTGAAAGAATCGATGTAATATCTTCTGGAAGATATGGTGAAGGGAACGGCAAAACCGGGAATAAACCCTGATTTAAACCTACAATAAATACTATTGAAACATCATTATCAAGATGTTTTGAAACAATATTTCCTATTGCAACACCATTATCACTTTTTCTATTCAATAAATTGATATCATTTGCGATTATGTTTAGAAAGGCTGTTAAATCAATAGTAGTTTGAGAAGGTTTTGAGGTTTTATAAGTGTTTATTGCATCGATGATTAAAGAATAAATGCTGGAAAATGATGGAACTCCTTTTTTAACAAAATCTAATAAATATTCAATTAATTCAATTTCAGTAGAAAATAATGAAATAGACTTTAGAAATCCAAGAAATGAGTGAATAATTTCTAAATCCACTTTATTGAAAACACTTTTTCTGTTCAAAACATATTTGTCGACACAACTATCGTTAGTTAAATCGGTAAGAAGCTGAAAACTGAAAATACCAGATTCTAGTATTTTATCCGCACATTTCTTTATTTCGAATTTATCAAATGTTATATTGCTATTAAACAACACTAAATCAAAAGTAAAATCAGAAATAAAGAACGCATATACATCATCTAAAATCTTATCTGTAAACAAATCATTTAAATGAGCCATATAGAATTTATGTAAATTGAGTAGATGAAGAAACCATTGAAAAACAGGAATATTATTAAGTTTCGTGTAAGAAGTATCCTTCGTTGGGATTTTGTATTTAGTGAGTATATTCGGAATAATATCAGCGTAGGGGTCGTTTGAACGGTATAGAATAGCAATTTTGTCTAGGGCAATATTTTTAATAGTAACAAAGGTTTTAATTTCCAACGCAACTTTCGTGATTTCTTCATATGCGGATTCGGCGGTTATCAATTGAATGTACTTAGATTTTGTTTGTGATTTTCCAGAATGGAGATTATTCACTAGTTCCTTACATTTTGAATTCGAAAAATGTTTCGAGTCAGTGAAACTAATAGAATTAATGCTGGAATTATTTTGCATATTGTTAATAAACCGATTTATCAGCTTATCCTGATATTTCAGGAAAAAATTATCTTTTCTACTCTCATCAAAGCAAAATGAAACACAAGTTTCCGAACTAATTCGACATAATTGGTTTATGATTTCTATCTGACTTTGTACAAATCTACTAAAGCCGTCAACTATAATAACTTTATATTTAAGGTCGATTGCATTTCGCTTGCTTAAAATGCTTGCTGAAAGTGCTTCTGTTTCAGATTCATCATAAAAACCGTTTTCTTTCAACAATGAATTATATTTATCAATTAACATTGAATGAGCATAACAAGTATTTGCCACAATAAGATTAGATGTATTGTCTGCAATATTACGAAGTTTTCGTCCGGTAATTCCTTCACGCATAAAGCTAGCTAAAGTCTGATATAGAGTCGATTTTGATGCAGTGTTGTTCCAATTATGCAAAACAGAAATGGCTGAACTAACATTCGATTTTATATCGATACTCTTTAATAAAGAATCTAATGCGATATTTAGAAAATATGTAAAACCATAATTTAGTAATTTTAAATCAATATTTGAGTTATCGATTATTTTTAATGAAAACGATCGAAAAGTCTCGATATTCAGACCCAAAACGGGTGAATCGCCGAATCTTTGAATAAAATTATCACATGCTGCACGAGAAGGTAGTATAACTAAGATGTCATTACTAATTATATTTGTGTCATAATAATTATGCAATTTATCTAATAAATATTCGGTTTTTCCGGAGCCAGCAGGACCAATCAATAAATTTAGCATGCAATCACCAACAAACCTAATTTTACTATGCGATTATAGCAACTATGCGTGAGTATGCAAATATATCAGTGAATTGTCCTGCGCTTTCTACACCAAAACAGAGCTTTGTTAATCTTGACAATCATACCCAAGGTATCCATTCCCTTTTTCTCAGACTCCTGAAACAAGCGTTTAGAAAGCTGATAATGATAGATTGCAGCTTCCAACAACTTCTCAGCATCCTCAACCCCTGGGAGCGAGGCTTTGTCAAGTTTCAGCGCAAGACGATATTCCCGTTGTGCCTCCTCAAAGAGTTTTTTAGCAGGCAATTTAAGCTTTTCGCGCAAAACCTCAGAGTTCTCATCAATTTCAGTTAGTTTGTCCGCCTTCCGACGTTTTGCATCAGCAGCTTTCTCGTCCTCAGCTTTTTTCTCATCCGCTTCCTTCTTACGCTTTTCTTCCATGCGCCGTCTGAATTCCTCCTCTTCAGCTTTTTTCTTCGCCAGAATCTCTGCGGCAATACGCTGTTTTTCCTCATGCTTCATTCGTTCAACTTCTTCCATGTGTTCATTAACCCGGTTTGCAGCCTGCTTAAACAGATTTGCCTTCGGATATTTATCTATCAAACGCGTTAAAAGTCTATGAGCTTCCTTATATTCACCGTTTTTGTACAATTCCATGAATTCCTTATAAATTTTATCCTCAAGCAGCGAAATTGTCTGCCGAATATATTCATCATCAATATTTAACGCTTGCTGCAAATATTTATAAGCATCATTCTTCATATCGTATCGCCAGGCAAGTTTTGCAAGAATAAAGTATTTAAGAGCACTTTCTTTGGCAATAATATATTCCTCAGCATCTTCATTGAATTCTAGTCTTCGCATCTTCTTCTGACGGTCGTAATCGACACTATTTCTTTCAGCAATATCTCTTGTCCGCAGAGTTACAAAGCTGTTCGTCGAAATATTCCTCAACACGATGTAACCATATCTTCTATCCTGCTCAACAATTGTTCCGACATATGTATCAGCGTTCTTAAGAAAAACTACAACAAGGTCTTTTCGGAATTTTTTGATATAAATTGCCCTAAACGCCTCAACGAAAGGACGAATTGCTGTTGCAACCGTCTTTAATTTTCCTATTGAGGAATCGCTGACCGGCTTAATATTTTTTGTTTTCTTATAGATTGCATATGCCTTGTCAAAATTTAGCATGCGAGTGGCGATATTAATTTCAACAACAGCTTTTCTGACTTTCTGGTCATTCTCGAAAACTATGTTTTTCTCAACTTTTTTCTCTTCTTTTTTCTCACGATACACAGGTTTGTTATTATCTGTATTCTTTTTGTTATTGGTTGTTGTGCTGTCAGCTTTTTCATCGCTGATTAAATTCTTGCCGTTATTATCATCTTTTTTATCGGAATTTTCCTCGTTATCCTTGCTTATTGGTGTTTTGTTATCATCATCGATTTTGTTTGTAGCGGTTTTTGAACAACTGATAATGACAAAAAATAAAAGAAACAGAACTAAAACCAGGTTTGCACGATGTTTCATATTTTCTCCTAAACCTACAGTCTATCAGCAAATGCCGATTACATACCAACTCACGATTCGCAAAAACCAAGTGAAGGTACTTTTTCAAGTTCGCCGTCAGCTCCAACTTCAAGCTCATCGAAAGCCAACCCTCCGATTAACATCGGTTCGCTGAAGTAGTATATTTTATATCTCGGAATTTTATCACCGTTTTTTAATGCTTCCTGAATCTCAGCGGCGGTTGGTTTGTGATAAACCGATCGCCAGTTGCAGAAGATACCAACGGAAAGCATTAGGAATCCGATGATTAAAATGCCCCAGCTAATTATGTTGTTGTATTTATTCATCACATAATCTCAATTCTTTAAAATAAAGGATAACAACGATTAACCTAATGTAAAGTGAACATTGCAGAATCCGAAACGGAATGTAGATTATGCACTCATGTTTTAATGAAAAATCGAAATACTAACTTCGGAGAATGATATGAATAAACCGGATGGGCTTACAATTTGGATGAAGCAGATGAGAGCAGATTTCATTATTCTTGCGGTTTTTTTAACGTTAATCGGGCTGGCACTTGCTGCCAATACCAGCATCGAATTTAGTTTTCTAAAGGCTGGATTGCTTTTAATTGGTGTGGTTTCTGCACACATCTCAGTGAATCTGTTTAATGAATACTGGGATGATAAGACCGGGATAGATTACAATACTGAAAAAACGCCGTTTAGTGGTGGCAGCGGTAACTTGCAGAAGGGTTGGACAAAATCGTGGCAGGTTTTTCTGGTTGCTACAATTACGTTGATAATCAGCCTTGCAATTGGGATTTATTTCACCCTCGTTTCACACTGGATTATCGCTGTTTTCGCAGTTGTAGGCGCGATATCAATCCTGTTTTATAACATTGTGCTGGCTCGGATAATGCTTGGTGAATTATTCGCAGGATTGAGTCTTGGTTCGCTGGTAGTAGTTGGCACATATATCGGAATGACTGTTACAAGCTGGGATGCTACATTTTCACAAATATTGCCAACATCGGTCATATTAATTGCGATTCCACCCGGAATTTTAACGACACTACTGCTCCTGCTTAACGAATTTCCAGATGCCGAAGCGGATAAGCAAGGTGGACGCAGACATCTTGTGATTGTTCTTGGCGAAAAAACGTCTGCGGTCATCTATTCGCTGTTTATGCTGATAGTATTCGCAGTTATTGTGCTTATTCCGGTACTCGGATATTCAAGCTGGTGGCTTCTTATTGCAGTTATTACCCTACCTCTGGCTCTAAATGCATGTAGAATTGCGTTAAAGCATGGGAAAAATATGGAGAAACTGATGCCAGCATTGGGTATGAACGTTGTTACCGTGCTTGGCACAGACCTTCTCATCGCTATCGCCCTGTTCATCCAACTGATTTAGCAGGGATGCAAAGGTGGGACGCAAGAAAACGCAGGTTTACCCACCTCGCAATGACAGGCATCAATTTAGCGATAGTTAGCGTTTTGCAGGCGTTGTGTAAATAAATTCGCTTTACTTTGCTATTAATTTGCTATGAAATCGATTCAGCACAAAATATGAACGAACTACAATCATACAACTGCTTGTATCGTGCTATTTCACTAATTACACGCCCCCTTGCTGTCATTGAAGAAAGGTTGCCTGAGGTTCTCGAAGGCAATGATTTCAAAGGCAGCGTAGTCGAAGGCAGCGTTCTCGAAGGCAACATGCAACATTGTGGTTTCGAGAACCTCAACCACCATTACCCTTGTTCCCAAACTCAGTTTGAGAACACACTTACATGATAAACTCTGTTTATGTGCGAAACGGAGTTTCGTGGATAAGT
>JAIOTL010000298.1 GCA_021106775.1 Planctomycetota bacterium
GATCTTCGATTTCCTTGATTTTTTCTGCATCTTTAATTTTGAGGATATCCCAATGTACGCCGAGATCGAGAAGCGCAGTATTTGCGTTAGGCATGCTTGAGAACGCCACAATATATGGCTTCCTGAATGGATCACTGAACTCGAACATCTCGTTGATTTGTGGGATAATGTCGTTTGCGAACGTTTCGCCGAGGAAAAAGTCAATTAATATTATCTGAGTAACAACTTTTTCAATGTCTGAAGCACGACCGCGCAATTGCTCGAGAAATTCCTCAGCGGAAGGCATATGCCTGAGATTCAGATGTGCTGAATCCGGCACGCTGTTTACGACAAGTTCGAAGTTTGCTGCCTTCGTATCAACAACCCATACTTCAAATTTATCAGGAATTGCCATGTGCTTCGTTCCTCTCGAAGTGTATTGCTTGCTCACTTTTATCAATAATTGCCATTATCAAGGGCGCGAGATTCTTTACAAAAATACTATAAATATCATCGTATAGATTTTTTGTCAAAGCTTCAATCAAAAGTTTGCTTTCTTTCAGATATTGCAGTTTTTTTTCGGTATTCCAGACACTTGGAAAAGCATCCTGCAGGTTGTCAAAACGGTCTGCAGCCTTGATTAATTTGGCTTTTGAAGATGCTGCAGTCATTTTTTCGAGTGTCAGCATTTTTCTTTCAGCTCTGGGAAGTAACTTGTTGTCGGTAAGCGCAACTACAAGGTTGGAAGTTGTTTCACCGAAATTTTCAGTAATATTTTCGGCACTGATGCTGCAATCTTCAATTGTGTCGTGGAGGACAGCAGCACACAACATGTCAACATCATTGATTCCGAGTTCAACGAGCGTAGTAAAAACGCGCAATGGGTGCATTATGTACGGCTCATTTCCGCCTTTTCTTAGCTGACCCTTATGCGCATCGAAGGCGAATGCAATTGCTTTTGCGATTTTCTTGTTATTTTGAATTTTCATCTGATTTATTGTCATTTTCCGAGATTTTTTCAGAAATTAATTTGTTTAGGATATCAAAATAATCTAACGATCCAGAATTGATGACATTGCCTTTTTCGTCGACATAAATGAAATATGGCAGCGTTTCGATTGTGTATTTGCGATAAATCTTGCTTTGTCTGTCAAAAATGAAGCGACAGCTAAATTCTCTGTTTTCGAGATACTTTTTTTGTATTTCAATTGATTCTGCGGAAATCGCGATAAATTCAATTTTTTTGCCTGCTAATTCATTCAGAAATTTCTCGATTTTTTTCTCGAAAAAGTACGCGCATTTGCCTTCCCAACTTGCCCAGAAGAAAATTACAACCTTTTTACCGTGGTAATCACTCAGATTTACTGAATCACCATTAATATCTTCAGAAGTCCAATCATCGAGTTTCACGCCGGGATGCAGTGATTCAAAACGTTTTAGCTCCGATTTTATCAGATTCACAGAAAGAACTTTCGACTTGTTGGCATATTTTTCAATGATTTTATCGATTTCATCAAGGATTTTTTCTGTGCCATCCTTTTTCAACATTATCTGTGCTTTTGCCTTATGCATTAGTGCTTTCGCCTTGAAATACAGGATTTCATCGGATTCATCCGCATTCTCGATGTTATTAATAATCTTCAAATACGAATCCGTTTCTGCGAGTAAATCCTTGAATTTATCAAGCTCGAAAAGCGAATTTTGTTTCTCAAGCATCAGCAGATGCTGAATTTGGGTCAGATTCTCTTCATCTTTCACAAAATTTTCCACAAGTTTGATGATTTCCTTATGCATTGCATTGTGCTTGAAAACACTTACAAGCAGGCTTAGGGCGATTTTCTCTCGACTGGTTTTAAGTTTCTTGCCCTCAATATATTTTTGAAGAGCATAAATTAGTTTTTTCCCGGTTTCATCCTTGTCAGAATCAGCATTTGACCAATATTCGCGGGTGAGTTTGTTGATTTCACGCCAATCTGCGTCTTCGTCAACCTCAGCATCCTGAGCGAATGTTGGCAGAATCTGAAATGCTGAAAACACCAGCATGACGAAAAATATACATAATGAAAGTCTATACATGTTTTTGTCCTGTAACGATGAAATTCACATCAGATATTATAACTAAAAATATACGGTACAAATTACAAAACGCACCGAAAAATGGTGCGCTTTATTTAAAATATTTCATGAAAATTCATATTAAGGCTCAATCAACATTGCTTGCTGCTAATATCCTTCATCAAGGCTGAGTGATGTATCATCCCAGTCATAGTCAAGAATGAATCTGTCAAAGGATTTATGTAAATCTGAGACTTTTCTGTCCCATGCCAACATGTGGCGTTTGTTATGCGTCCAATCTACGAATGAAAAACATCCTGTAAACGCGAACATGCATACTACTACGAGCAATGCGAGCATAATTCTTTTTTTCATCTTTATAACTCCGACGGGGGCTTTGTTTTATCTTAGTAAATCTTATTTCAGTGAAATATAACACCTTGAAACAGATAAGGTCAAGTAATTTATTAAAAAACATGGAAATTTCTTGAGTGAATCAATAAATTATCCACATTTAAATATTATCTGTCAGGGTCCGGGATTTATCGGAATTCTTGTTGCTCCGGGACCACTACCCATCGGATATCCGCCAGGAGCACCACCCATAGGGTTTCCGCCATATCCGCTAGCAGGTGGTTGATTGCCTGCAGGATTTACATCGCCTTCAAAATAAAGAGGTGATTCTTGGTCTCTTGTGAAGACGAAAGGTTCGGTCTTAGGTGGTTTTTTCTTGCGAATCATAATTTTCAAGGGTAAATCGTTGTAAAAAACAATTGGTTTAAAATCATTTTTCAGAAATTCGCCATTTTCGTCGATTGCGTCAATGTAAACAGGTAATTTCTTCGTGATTAATGAACCGAGATTTTCAGCAAATGATGAATAAAAAGTCGAAAAAGGCGGGAAGAATGCTGTGTTAGACCGAATCAGTTTCATGGTTTTCTCATCGAAAACAGGCTGATATATATCTTTCTCAGCTTTAACGATTTCATTTTTTTCATTCTTATAATATGAACCTTCTGGAATAAGGTTGTACATTCCCGGATTTCCAACGACGAAAGACGCTTCTTCAGGTGAGCCGACAATATATTCTCTTTCTCCCTGCTGCTTGAAATAACGCAGAGATGGAAGAGCTTTATAACCGTCCACAGTTTTCAAAAATAGTTCTGTATATCTTTTCTGAGCCTTTGTTCGATTTACCAGAACATAATTAATTGTTGTGCCTTCAACGTCTATCTGGGTGGCGGTTTGAAGGGATTCAGCATCGAATTCAACAGGTGAAATAAGCTTTTGTTTATTCTCAATATAACCATCTTCATCGTCGAAAACTCGCTTAATCGAGCCAATAACCATGTATTGACCGCTTAACTCATCGTCTGCATCAAGTAACGCCGAGAATTTATATGATGCGGATTCAGGTTCGTTCTCATTTTCGAGCCATGCCAGAAGCGCACCTTTTTTACATTTAAGCTTGATTCCTTGGGGTTCCAGAGGCAGTTTCCAGCCCAAACCGTCTTGGCGTGCGTCGAATTTCTTTTCCCATACATCTTTGTTAAGTTTTTTCACTCGCTCATCGATATCTTTCATATCTTCATACTTGTTGGACTGATTCTGATAATCCATAGCAGGCATCTCGCCAAAGACAAGCCTTTCAACTCCGCTGCTCGTCTGCGCCCTCTTAATCCATCCACCAAGACCGTCTTCCTGATAAAAACCATCCTGAACCAGATACATGAACGCTGCTACCGCATTCGGACAAACACGGTCAAAAAGTTCGAGTTTGAATGCCCCATAATCGGTTACAAGCTCGATTTCAATTGTATCGTCGCTTACAGACGGTAAAACGACAGTTTTATGCTCTGGTTTTTCAATCATTTTCGTGATTTCTTCTTCGCGATTCTGAAGAAATTCAAGGTCATTTTTCCAAACCTGAAGTTTGTTTCTCAAGTAATTGCAAAAATCAACTTGTTTGTCATCGTTATCAAATTTTTCGATGAAATTGTTTGCAGCATCGATTTTACTTTTGAGTCTTATTATAATATCCCGTTCGGTATCTTTTTCCAACGCACTGATGAGTTTCCGATAAACTTCGGATTCAATTTCTTTGCCTTTGAAGAGTCTTGCAAGATTCTGCAACTCATCGATATTGTTCTCCGCTGAAAGTCTCGACCATTCCGTTACTTTCATTCCTGAAGAAGTTATCACGTTATACGCGATAAGAAACAAAACAACTATAATAATCATTATGCCGAACGAAATCGCCTGCTTGTATGCAACTGCTTTTTTGCCGATATCCTGGAAAAATCTCGTGATAGGGTCACGCAAATCCTTTTTCTTCCCAGCTTCGCGAGCCTCCAGGGTTTTAGCGAGTGAGCGGTCAATCTCAGCAATTTTCTGACGCCGGCTTTTCCTTTTTTCTTCTTCCTTAGATTCAGCATCTGTTATATCTTTTTCGCTTTCATCGGCATCTGTAACTTTTTCAGTCTCTTCTATGTTTTCTGCTGGATTTTCCGAAGTGTCAACAAGCTTGTCTTCTGATTTTTCATCCTCAGATTTTTTCATCTGTTCCTGCTTTTTTGCCTTCTGTGGCGTGGGCTTATTTTTTCTTTTTCTTTTTTTTCCCATGTTTCCGACCTCTCAATTTATTTGTTTTCACGTTTGTTTAATTTAGCTGAATCTCGATTTTCCATTTCCCGTCTTCTTTCAAGACCTTTTTCGGTGCTTCAACAGTGTTTTCGCCTTGCCACTTGAGCAATGCTGATTTACCGTCGTCAGCAACATTAATCTCTGTGAGTTCAGTATCTTTCATGTCCGAAATGTCATATTTTCCGAGTCTTGAAAGCATCCATTTCAAAAAGCTGGTTAAATCCATAGCAAGAATCTCGCGAGGAGTTTTAGCAAAGTCTGTAATTTCAACATCCTGCTTCTCGCGAGGAATATCTTTCATAAGGTTTTTCAAATCTTCCAGCACCTTCTCGATTTTTTTCACGGATTCTGTGCTGAGTATTTTCAACATATTCTCGGCATCAGTATTTTCAATGTATTCCTTGTATTTTGCGACCATATCTTTGATTGCGGTCTTATCTTTGTCAGCATCAGTATTGTCCTGACAAAATGCGTTTGCACTTGCAGAAAAAACGACGATTACAACCAATAAGAATTGCAATATTGTTGATTTCATTGTAATTACGCTCCGTGAATTGCTATTTTTCAGATTTAAGAATATTTCACTATAATCTTAAAGCAATTCAAGTCAAGCCATTTAAGGTATAGGTTGATGATTCATGAGATAATTTCTGACTCTGTGTATAAAACGCGAAACCTGGGCGCTCATCTGTCGCGAATCGTTGAAGCTCCGAGGATTATAGCACTTCATGGCGAGCTTGGCACCGGCAAAACGGAGTTTGTACGCGGGTTTGTGTCTGGGCTTGAAGCTTCTGAAGATATTGTGTCATCACCGACTTTTATGCTCTGGAATTTGTACGAAACCGGAGATTTCACCGTGAATCACCTCGATTTATACAGGCTGGGCTCAATTGATGAAATTCTCGAACTTGGCATTGTTGATGTTTGGACAGCACCAGAGAATTTCACCATTATCGAATGGGCTGAGAAGATTGAGCAAATCTTACCTGCTAATGTTATTAAAATTTATTTCGAACATATTAATGAAAACTCAAGAGCGATAAAAATAATCGATAATCACAACGAATTTCAGAATATTTTCATTAATTTGTAAGCGGAATTTTTTCTATTTGGTACATTAACAAGACTCTTAAAAACCAACAACCACAGGTAAAGCGGACTTTCCGTTTTTTTTTCACAACATCGGTAAAATAAACGCATGTTTACATGACCTATTGACTGTGTTGTAAACTTAAACCAGCAAGGCTGGAAATGTATTATGAAATTTTTCAACAGAAACATCGGTACAATATACGCAAAAGAACTTAAGGATATTCTGCGCGACAGACGAACACTTTTTGTCGCAATTATTCTGCCAATTATCATCAATCCGCTGCTGATTATCGGGTTGCTCGTTTTATTTTCATCACAAACTGAGAAGGAGATGCAGAAAAGCTTTACAGCAGTGATTATCGGCGAGGAACACGCGCCTGAACTCACGAAAATCATCCGTGAATTCGATCCAAACCCGTTCAAAATCGCTCAGAATGATAAATCTCAGGACTCTGAGGGTGAAAATAACAGCAAAATCGTAAAGCTTGTCAAGATTGAAGGAAAAAATCGCACTGAAATCATGGAACAAGCAATTAAAAGGCTGGAATCCGAAGGTGAAGACCGAATTGACATTATCATCAGATTTCCCGATAAATTCGAGGAAAGATTAAAAGCGCACGACACGCCGCAAGAGCCTAAACTAATATTTCTCGGTACTTCCGACCGCTCGACAACAGCAAAGCGGCATATTTCAAACATTCTTCGTGGTTTTGTTAAGGAATTTGAGCCCATTATCCTCAAAAGTACAAACATCCGACAGGGTTCAGTTGCTATCAAGGAAGTTGCGAAAATTATCCCGTATATTTTGATTCTGATGATTCTCACCGCAGCGTTTACGCCTGCAATCGACCTTATGGCAGGTGAAAAGGAACGTGGGACAATTGAAACACTTCTGATTACGCCAGCAGACAGGCGGGAAATCGTTCTGGGCAAGTTTTACACGGTGTTTACGGTGGCAATATCCGCCACCATCCTTAATCTGGCGTCGCTTGGTGTTACGGTCTCGCTTGCAAAGAATATTTTACAGTCAAGCATGAGAGCACAGGTTAAAGTAGTTGAAACACAAAAAGACAAAGAAAAATTAGTTGAAAACTCAGCAAAATCTGATGAAAAACCTGACAAAGCTAAAAAAGTTACTTTGCAGACAGTTGCAAAAACCGAAAAAACCCAATCACAACCGCCCAATGCTGACGATAAAGCCGACCAAGACCAGCAAAAACAGATGCAACAGGCAATTGCCACTCAGGTTCAATTTCCGACAATGCCGTTTATTTTGTTTCCGGTGCTTCTGTTGATGATGATACCGGCGGCAGCGCTTTTCGGCGCGATAGCCCTGGCACTTTCGTCGTTTGCAAAATCATACAAAGAAGGAC
>JAIOTL010000414.1 GCA_021106775.1 Planctomycetota bacterium
TGTAGGCAAGCACGTTAAGCAGACCGGCAACTGCCAGATAAAGTATGCCGATTTCATAAAATTTTGTATCAATAAAAGGCTGAGTTACAATAATATGCGGACTCATGTACGTCGAAGCAATCGAAGGTGCACCAACGAGATACTGTAGATAATACATCACTGGATGCCGGTCTAGAGTCTGTGCGGTAAACGCATAATTCTGTGTGATAATTAGTCCAATGAAAAACGATATAAGCACGGAAATACAAACCAGAAAGCCCTTCAGGATTTTGCCCCGTACGAAATATGCGCCTCCAGGAACCAGAACTCCTGCAAACAATGCGAGATACAATTGTGCCATTCTCTGTTTCAACTTGTCTGCCACTGTTCACTCCATAATACGGTGAAATATTTGATTAACTTTACAAATAATTCATTCATTTTCAACATGTTAATGTACATGCACCACTCATTCTCGGTTAATCCATTTGCCATAGTCAAACCAAGCAATCAGTTTCCATGATACACATTATTTTCATTCTGAATGAAGTGAAGCGAAGCGAATGAAGTGAAGAATCCAGGATAGTCCAGAGAAATGCGAAGATTACTGCATTTCATCATTTCCAACTGAATTAAAGATACACGTTCAGAATTTAATACATTTGAAGGTAATCCTCGTTTTTTGTTTCGCTAGCCTGGATTCTTCGCTGCGCTCAGTTTGACAAGGATTGTTTACTCATCAAAACCTTTGAATTAAGTGAAATATGCATAGGGTACGCAAAAAAACGCACGTTTACCTGCCTGCAACAACATCAAGGTTCATAAATTTGTATTTCAAACAGCCTGTCTTACATACGATGTCATCCACTGGATCGAAAAAAACGCAGGTTTACCTGCCTGCAACAACATCAAAGCTCATAAATTTGTATTTCAAACAGCCTTTCTTACTTACGATGTCATCCACTGGGTCGAAAAAAACGCAGGTTTACCTGCCTGGGTTGAGCCATTTGTCGCGAAGCAGGACGTTTTTGAGGATAATTTTGTCATTTCTGATGAACGAAATCTGAATTTCGCTACCGATATTGTATTTTTTCAGTTCTTCATCAAATTCCACTGGTAATGACACGAGTTTGTTGGAAATACGGACAATTTCGTCCCCTTCTTTCATGCCGATGCTTGCTGCACCAGTATTCGGCAAAACCGATGCGATTATCAAGGCTGTTACAGTCGTGGTTCTAGGCTGAAAAATAACTCCAAGATACGGCAGAGGTTTCAAGGTCGAGACGATTCCTTGCGACAATTTATCGAAATCAGCAAGGATTGTTTCAATCGGGATGCATGTGCCAACGCCTGTATTTTGCCCGAAAACAGATTTCGTCGAAATCAGATTAAGCATGCCAAGAACTTCACCATCAAGATTAATCACAGGCGCACCCGCGTTTCCAAAATTCGCCAGGATGTCCAGGAAATAATATTCAGTCATAAGCATCAATTTTCCGGTGATTGACCCCGAGTTGAAATATATTTGTCTGCTCGTGCTTGAAGCGATAGCAGCAACAGGTGTTCCTGGATTTACTTCGGTATCTGCGAATTTTGGTAATGTCAAGTTTTCAGCATCAATTTGCAGTAATGCAATATCGTATTTTTCATTTATTCCGGAAATTCGGGCGGGAAACTCCCTTCCATCACCAAGCGTAACTTCGATGCCGTTTATCCTGCCTGAAACATTAAATGCGCTTGTTACGATAAATCCGTCTGAGGAAATGACGAACCCGGAAACCGACATGTTTGGACGAACGTTCATATCCGAATTTCCGCATGTTTTCGCAAGATTTCTAATCATTTCGTTAATTTCTGGCGAATATTTCATCTCCTCCGAATATCTATCAACGCTGATTGAAACAAGCGATTGGCGAACCTTTTCTGCTGATGCCCGATATTTTTCGGAAATTGCTCTCAAATATTTTTTGTTCTCGTTTTTAATTGAAATATCCTGCGCAATCGACGGCATCAGAAGAATGAGAATGAGTACGAAGATGAATATTATGAAACCTGCGGATTTTACGTTTATCATCTGTTTACCTGTAATTTAGATTTTATTAAATTTACCATATCCTTCTATTTACTCTAAGCTGTGTTTGAAAAATATCTTTTAGTGTCATTCCCAACTTGATTGGAAATCCAGCGAATACAAGAAAATTCAAAGTTCTGGATTCCTGCTTTCGCAGGAATGACACCCATCAATTGTTTCTTGACAGTACACTTGCTGTTCAAGCGTTATTTCTTCGGCGCATACTTCGGCAGGTAGTTCACATCCTTGCGCTTTCGAATAATATCAATGGTATAAATCATATCGTTCGCTTCGAGTGCGTAAATAACATCCATGCCGTCGATGACACGCCCGAAAACCGTTCGAATCCTGTTCAGCCAGGGAATTGCATGCAGGGAAATGAAAAACTCAGTGTTTTCACTTGCTTTCACGTCAGGCTCATTAACCATAGCAAGTGTGCCGGTGAAAAATAGTCGTTTATTTGGCATAGTTTCAATATTTCCAGGTGGATTTTCAACTGTACCAGCCTGCACAATCAAACCTTTGACAATAGTGTCGAATTTATTGCCCTTGTAAAGTCCTGATTCGATATTCTTGATGAAATTTTTCACAGCATTAGGTGCGTCGTCTTCAAAAAGCTCAAGTGTAATCGCCCCTTTCTCAGTAAATATCCGCACAACAGGTAGATTGTTTTTCGCATCACTTTCACGGAATTTCTTCTCCTGCTCCCAATATTTAGGGTACTTAACAATATCAGCATAGCTCGTTACATAATTATTCACGCTGGAATGCTTGTATTTCCACATTTCCTTAAGTTCTTCGTAGATTTCTGCAGCTTTAACAAAATTGTCCACAGCAATATTAGCAATCATATATTCCGCTACAATTTTCTCGCTTGAGACAACTCCGCTGCTCGTTTGTCTCGGAAATTTCCTATCCTGAATCAGTTTGTACAACATTGTCAAATATTTTGCATACAATTGGAACATATTCGAGTTCTTGTATTCTCTTGCAAGTTCGAAAACATAAGCGGCATATCTCAGATAAGCGTTGTGCTTGTTGATAATATTTATCTCAGCAAGTTTCTTCTCTGCGAGTTCCTTGCGTTTTGCATCTCTTTCAACCTTTATCTCAATTCTTTCAACAGCTTTGTCGATTTGCTCTAAACTCTTTTCGGTCAACTCAAGCACTCTTTCATATTGTTGGTTGCGCTGGTTCTTTGCGGTTTTGATGCATCTATCAGTCAATTCTTCTGCACTTTTCCGGTCTCTAATAAAGCAATAATAATGCAAAAGCGATGGCGAAATAGAGATGTCATTTTCTACCAATCCTTGCACAAGTAAGATATATGCTGTGGTATGTTCCAAAAGGTCCGCGTTATAATAAATTGAAGCAATCCCAACAAGGATTTTTATGTCATCGGAGTATTTCGTTGCCAATCCGTCAAACCATTTCCGCGAAGTCATCAACAATTTCTTCGCTTCCGCCAGCTTATCTGCCTTTTTCGAATCATTCAGTTTCTTGGCAGCATTCATCGCTTGAATTGACTGGTCAACGTAGATTTTGCCGACCTGAAGTGCAAAGCTCTTATTTTCAGGATATTCTGCAAATAAAAGCCGGAAATGAATCAAAGCAGCATTGAGTTTTCCGGTTTTATCGAGTATCGCACCCTTGAGGACTTTCGCTTCAAGCATGTACGGATTTATTCGCAGGGCAAGTTCGACAGCATCAAACGCTTCAGTATATTTTTCCAATCTGTTGTAAATATCAGAAATCGTGTATGCGATGAAAAAATATTCAGCATTAAGCTCGATAATCATCTTAAGATGCTCGATTGCAAGGTCAAAATTCTTATCTTTTAACGCTTCTTCAGCCTTCTCGAAAATGTAGTATAATGCCAAATAATGATCATTATATTTCTGGATGTCTTTTCGTGTAACGTGCATGTCCTTGTCGATTTTTCCCCAGTTGTCCACTGATTTCGCGATAAAATATGTTGCAGGTGAGTTCCAACCTTGAAAGTCGCGTGAAAAATAAATCTTTTCATTCGCATCCGCGAGAGCAAATGCCAGATAAAGTTGTTGTCCAAGCAAACCAGCATTAATTTTAAGCTCAGACAGGTTTATTTTGATTTCACATGTCCAATAATTCTTGTGTACAGCATCGGCTTTCGCCAGAAATCCCTGATTGGTTATGGGTGTACCTTTGTTTTTGATGTATATGCTTTTATTCAGTGGAGTTTTATGTACGAGATTGTATGGATTGTAGAGGAATGTGGCGATTGAGTTGTATGAAGTCCCAGCAGCAATCCTGACGAAATTTTTCAGGAAAAACTGACCCGGGACATAAAATCCGAAAAACAGCACACCGCGTGACTGTTTCACATAAACTTTGCCAATTTTGTCAATTCCACATGGGAACTGTATAGGTTGAATACCGGCATATTCCGTAGATATATTGAGTGTTCCGTCGAATTTTATTGGCTCTGCTTCTTTGCAAATCATGACGGTTTTGATGATTTTTGTATAAATCGCAGAATTTGTTTTTTTTTCCGCATCCTGAGTGAATAATTCTGTGGAGGAGAAGGTTGTTATTAAACAAGCAATCAACATGAAAAGCTTACAGTGCTTATAAAAGTACATTTTTACCTCGAGGATATATCAATAATTTTAGTCATTTTAACAAATTTCTAAAATTAAAAATACACAACCCGAAAAATTCATTTATAATGTTTCAGAATTGGATTGACTCTTAACACACGATAACAATATGCTTTAATATATTTTTTATTTTGCAGATTTTTTGAATATTAGAAGGTTTTCTATGGGGCTTGATATATTTGCTAATGAGTTAATGGAAAGCAATAAAGGTAAGATTATTCAATTGCACGGTAACTTTGATGATGCAACATCGATGCAATTTTCCAAATTCATGGAAAGTTTCATTGATGAACATAAGCCAGAAGTTGTTGTTCTTGACTGCAAGAAAATTACTTCATTTAATTCCAAAGCTTTGACTGCAGTTTCAACTTTGTATAAGAATCTAAAAATTCTGAAAAAAGGTCTGATTCTTGCAAGGGTTTCACGTCCGATGGTTCCTGTGATTGAAGATATGAAATTCCATGGAAATATCCCTACATACAACGAATTGGAAAGAGCAATCGAAATCGCATATTACTTCATCGAAAAAAAATCGCAATACAACAAAAGAAAGTTCGAAAGTATCAGAGAAACTCCTGTAGCACTGAAAAGAGATGAAGAATTTAACAAAGA